>JAKSOM010000075.1 GCA_024405585.1 Acidaminococcaceae bacterium
TTTTTACGTTCCAAATATTTTTTCTTTTTAGAATTTTTGTGAAGCGAGCGACCCACCCCGTCTTCGCTTACGCTCAGCCACCCCTCCCAAAGTGAGGGGCTTAGAGTGAAAGAAATTTTGTGAAAGGGAGGACAAATGAAAACGCTTGCGATTGAAATGTTTTCAGTCGCAAGCGTCTTTATGTTTTGTTTGGTCAATGGGCGATTTTTCTTCTTCCTTTTTAGTTTTTTTGGTGTTGAATTTGTTCATGACGGAGTCAATGTCTTCCGTAAGCCAGGTTTCCGCCGCCATGGCCATGGATTCGATGGCGGGTTCCATGATTTCCTTTTCCTTAGGTGAGAATTTTGTGAGCACGTGGTCAATGACGATTTCCCTGTCGTGTTGGGGATGGCCGATACCGATTCTGAAACGGGGGAAGGCATCCGTGCCCAAATGGCTTTGGATGGATTTGATGCCGTTGTGGCCGCCGCTGGAGCCCTTTTTGCGAATTCTGAGTTGCCCCAGTTCCAAATCCATGTCGTCATGGATGACTGCAATGTCCTCCGGGGCAATGCCATAAAAGCGGGCATATTCCCCAACGGCCTGACCGCTTTCGTTCATATAGGTTGTGGGTTTCAGGATGAGGATTTTTTCTCCGTCCAAACGGAATTCCGCCGTCAGGGCGTGCCGCTCCTCTTTGCCGAAGGTACAACAAAACTTGCCGGCAATTTTGTCCGCCACCATAAAGCCCACGTTGTGCCTGGTTTGGCTGTATTCTTTTCCGATGTTTCCAAGTCCGACAATCAGTTTCATGGATTTTATTATAGCACCCTTTTCACTACTTGTAAATTTTCATTTTTATATGTATAATACGTAGCAACTATGCTCATAAGTATGCCTGTTTTGGAGTTTGCGGCAGAATCAAACGGGAGCACGGTAGGAATGGAGAAAAGAAATGTTTATTGACAGGGCCAGGATTTATGTTGAGGCCGGCAATGGCGGCGATGGTATGAGTTCTTTCCGCAGGGAGAAGTTTGTGGAGAAGGGCGGACCGGACGGCGGGAACGGCGGACGGGGTGCCAGTGTGTATTTGGTTGCGGACAAAGATTTGAATACGCTGATAGATTTCCGCTACAAGCGTAAGTATGTGGGGAAGAAGGGCAACGGCGGCGGAGCCAAGAATTGTACCGGCAAATCCTATGATGATGTTCTGGTGCGGGTGCCTTTGGGTACCATGGTGCGGGATGATAATACGGGGGCGTTGCTTTGCGACCTTGTGGAGGACGGTCAGAGATTTTTGGCGGCCAAGGGGGGCCGGGGGGGTAAGGGCAATGCCTGTTACGCAACTCCCACCAATAGGGCTCCGACTTTCGCCGAAAAGGGCGAGCCGGGTGAGAACCGTTGGCTGAAACTGGAGTTGAAGCTGATTGCGGATGTGGGACTGGTGGGTTATCCATCCGTGGGCAAGAGCAGTATTATCGCCCAGGTCAGTGCGGCCCGGCCGGAGATTGCGGCCTACCATTTCACCACCCTGGCACCGGTGTTGGGTGTGGTGCGGCTGGACGAGGAGACCAGTTTTGTGCTGGCGGATATTCCCGGCCTGATTGAGGGGGCCCACGAGGGTGTGGGTTTGGGCCATGATTTTTTGCGGCATGTGGAGCGGACCAAGGTGCTGCTGCATATTGTGGATTGTGCCGCAGTGGACGGTAGGGATCCGGTGGAGGATTTTGACAAGATTAATTTTGAACTTTCCCAATACAGTGAGCGGCTGGCGGGACGGAAGCAGCTGGTGGTGGCCAACAAGATGGATCTTCCGGAGGCGGCTGAGAACTTTGACCGGCTGAAGGAGCATGTGGAGGCCAAGGGCTATTCCATTGTGAAGGTCAGTGCGGCCACAGGTGAGGGTCTTAGGGATTTGATGTACAGGGCTTTTAACCTCATCAAGGAGTATGTGCCTGAGGAGGACGAGGAGGAGCTGGAACGTTTTGATGAGATTGATCCGGACAGTTTCGATATTGCCGTGGGCAATGATACGGATTGGGAAGTGCGGGGCAAGAACATCGAACGGCTGGTGGCCATGACGAATTTTGACAACCGGGAAGCATTGTACCGGTTCCAGCTGATTTGGAAGCGTTTGGAGATTGACCAGGCCCTGAAGGAACGGGGTTGCAAGGAAGGCGAAACCGTCCGGATTCGGGATATGGTGTTTGAGTATAAGGAGAATTATTGATGGAAATAGTGGTGGAAGAGAAAGAAATAGCCAGGGAGGTCAGCGGGGTATCCGGTGACAGGAAATTGTGGGCTGGAGTTGCCCTTGTGGCTATTTTCTGTTTGTACGGTTTGGAGTACAAGGGCTTCTTGGAGACCGGGCATATCAGTTTGGTGGGTGCCGGAATGGATACGGTCATTTTGGGGCTGTGGGTTTGGAAGGTGCTTTGGAAGTACGAGATAATCCTTTATCCCACTCGGATGGTGGTCATCGGTAGGGGTATCGGTTTCACCACCCATTGTGAGGTGGATCTGACCAGGGCGGAGAGTTATACAGACAAATATATAAAGAGTTTTTTCCGCAAGACCAAGATCCGCCACTATTTGCACAAGAACAGTGCCATTGATCCCAACCCCCAGCGGTTGCTTTGCTTCACTGAGGGGAAGAAGAACAAATTGGCAGGCATCATTTTCAAGTGCAGTGACGAATTTTTCAAGAATTTCAAGAAGGTTTTGCCGGGTAAATTTTTGCAGCTGACGGAGGGGGCACCTAAATGACAGGAATTGAGACAGCGGATCCCAGTTTGGTGGTAAACCGCATATTGATTATTATGGTGGGGGCATTTTTGTATATCTATGCGATTTCTTTTGCTATTGGGCAGGAGCGGCGGGAAAAATGGTTCCACAAGCGTAAGCACTACACCTTTTTCAATAAGAGGGGATTTTTGGGAGAGTATTTGAACTATGGTTATCCCTGCACCGTGCCAGGTTTTTTGGTGGCAATCCTGATGTACGGGGTAATCTTTGGCGTAGGGTACTGGTATTTGTTCAAATTGCCGTATTGAGAGGTGGGTTATGAGTAGCAGTATTTGGGGCATGGTTATGAAGAGAACCGGAGAGCGGGCGGAGGTAAAAATCGACAAGACCCGCAGTGCCGTGGAGGGCTTGCCAAAGTATTTGGATTGTTGGAATCCCATTTCCGCCAGGGCCGGTGAGGTGGTGGGAATCGAGTTTCAGGAGTTGGCCAAGAGCAAGGCCAACCTCATTACCTTCGGTTTCCCCGTGTTGGGGATTTTGGCGGGGGTGGCCTGCGGCCACAGTTTGGCCAATTTTTTCCATGGGAACCAATGGGTTTACATCGGGGTGGCCGTGGTGATTTGGTTGGGTGTGACCATCAATTATGCCCGCATTTTCCGCAGGGATGCGGTGCGGGAGGGGGCCCAGCCAACTATTGTGGAGATTGAAATGAAGGCACCCGCTGTGTCTGAAAACAATAGCGTCAAGCCCAACGAAGAGGTTGATGGCGAAGCGGCAAAGTCCCAAGAGGCGGAGGCATGAAAATTGTTCTTGCTTCCCAATCCCCCCGGCGGCAGCATCTGCTGAGGGCGGCTGGGTTTAATCTGGAAATTCATCCTGCTGATTTTGCGGAGATTGGCGGTTCCGCCAAGGACGCTGGGGAGGTTGTGGCTTTTAACAGCAGGGGCAAATGTCTGGAAGTTGTCCAAAGGGTTGGGGACGAGGTTCCCGTGCTGGGTGCGGATACGGTGGTTGTGATTGATGGTATGATTATCGGCAAGCCCAAGGATGCCGATGATGCCAAAAGGACTTTGCACCGCTTGTCCGACAGGGGGCATGAGGTGCTGACGGGCATCACCATTGCTTACCGGGGCAGGGTGCTGACGAAGGTGGCCGTCACCAGGGTGTTTTTCAAAAAGCTCAGCGATGGGGAGATTGATGATTATGTGGCTACAGGGGAGCCCTTGGACAAGGCAGGAAGTTACGGCATTCAGGATGGAGCCGGTTTTATGATTGATCATTTTGAAGGGAATCACGACAATGTTGTGGGATTGGATATGCAGACGGTGTTCGGGATGTTGGAGGAGCTGAGGGTTGGGGATTGAGGAGCGAGGATGACGACACAGCAGGTTAAGGAAATTGACAGGGGTGAAATGCCCAGGGAACGGATGGAGCGGCTGGGGGCAGCAGCCCTTTCGGACAACGAGTTGGTGGCCATTCTGTTGCGTACCGGTTACAAAAACAAATCCGTTTTTGAATTGGCCCACGAGCTGACCGCCAACAAACGTTTGTACAGGGAACTGGCGCATATGAATACTGTGGCAGAAATCCAGACCATCAAAGGATTGGGTGGATTAAGTAAATCCACCACGCTTTTGGCGGCCATCGAATTGGGGAACCGGATTGCCAGGCACAGGATTTCAGGGGATGAGAAAACCGTTATTAACAGGCCCAAGGATGTTTATGATTTTTTGGGGCCTGAGCTGAGATATGAGAATATAGAACATTTCTATGTTTTGCTTTTGAACAATCGCAGCCAGCTGATCACTTACAGGGAGGTTTCCAGCGGGACTTTGACGGGTTCACTGGTGCATCAGAGGGAAGTGTACAAGTTGGCGCTTATCCATAATGCGGCAAAGATAATTGCGGTACATAACCATCCCAGCGGTGACCCTTCCCCCAGCCGGGATGACAGGAACATTACCAAGATTCTCAGGGAAGCGGGGGAGATGATGGGAATACATTTGATTGACCATGTGATTATCGGGGACGGTGAGTACTACAGTTTTTCCGATAATAACATTTTGTAAAACTCAATAGAATGAAATTACGTAGCGTGGGTTCGTTAAACGCAAGGAGGTCAAAGGATGGGTTTTAAGTTTTTTTGGGGGCTGTTCAACAGGATGTCCGATGATATGGGGATTGATTTGGGTACTGCCAATACCCTCGTTCATGTGAAGAATAAGGGTATTGTGGTGAATGAGCCCAGTGTGGTGGCTATTGAAGTTAATACCAATGAGGTTTTGGCCATTGGTGAGGAGGCAAAGAGGATGTTGGGGCGTACACCCAGCAACATTATGCCGGTCCGTCCCATGAGGGAAGGGGTTATCAGTGAATATGACACCGCCCAAACCATGTTGAAGTATTTTATCAAGCGGGCCATGGGGCACAGCACCTTTATCCGTCCCAGGGTTTTGGTTGGGGTCCCCAGCGGAGTTACGGAGGTTGAGAAGAGGGCGGTTATTGATGCGGCCAAAGAGGCCGGTGCCCGTGAGGTGTATCTGATTGAAGAGCCC
>JAKSOM010000076.1 GCA_024405585.1 Acidaminococcaceae bacterium
ATGTTCCTGTGATTATAGCATCAAGTAGTAATAGATTTTCAGTTTTACACTTCTTGTCGGAGGAGAGCGACCCTCCCACCAGCCACCGGAAAACTATCGCTGGTTCCCCCTCCCACGCCTGGGAGGGAAAAAATCAGCAGTAAAAAAAGTTCCTTCGATGAAAAGCGGAGGAACTTTTTTTGTTTGATATGAAAAAATCGGATTATGCGATGTTAACATAATTGAAGAATATGTTGCAACCAAGAAAACGCTTTTTCACACTTCAAACAGTTTTTGGTAGAAGTTTTTACGAAGCGGGCACAAATGAAGGTCTTTGTATTCGAGTTTGTTCTGTTCGTAAGGGCATTTAATCTGTAATGCGGTTAGTGACGGCAGTCATGGTGTGGTAGGACGGGATGTAATGGTGTTAAGGGTAAAAGAGATAGGGTATTCAATTTTTTTTGTAATTATTGAAAGCGGCAGAAAGGATTTTTTTGCTTTACATGGGGGCCTGCGGTATGGTATACTTCAAACATGAAAAAACTTTATATTTGCGTTACGGTAATTTTACTAATGATTAGCGCGCTCCCTTCAAAGGGCTCCAGCCAACCTTTAGCAGAAAAGCCTGTGATTCGTTTTGCAGATGTGGGCTGGGATTCAGTGCGTTTTCATAATGCACTGGCCGGCCTTGTTGCAGAACGAATTTTTAATTTTGAGGTGAAGGAATTGTCCACCACTTCCGTGGTGGCCCATGAGGCCACCATCAAGGGTGAAGTGGATGTGGAGATGGAGGCCTGGGCGGACAACCTCACCACCTATCAGGATGATGTTCGGCAGGGCAAGCTGATTGAGCTGGGGGTCAATTTTGCTGATAATCAGCAGGGTTTTTATGTGCCCCGTTATGTTATTGAAGGGGATGCCAAGAGGGGGCTGAAGCCCCTGGCACCGGATTTGGTCCATGTGGCGGATTTGGCCAGGTATGCCCATCTTTTCCCGGATAAGGAGGTGCCGGGCCGTTCTGCCATTTATGGCGGCATTCCCGGCTGGTCTGTGACGGAAATTATGCGGAAGAAGGTGGCCTATTACGGCTTGGACAGCCAGTTCAACTATGTGGAGCCGGGCACGGATGCGGCCCTGAACGCCACCATCACTTCTGCCATAGACCAGGGGGTGCCGGTGGTGGCCTACTATTGGGAGCCCACCTGGCTGATGGGGCAATATGATTTGGTGCTGCTGAAGGATGCGCCCTATGATGCGGCCCTGTATCAGTCCGGGGGCTGTGCCTGCTCATCGGTGCGGGTGACAATCTGTGCCAGCCGCCAGTTTGCCGCCGCCCAGCCGGAGTTTTGCGATTTTTTGCGGAAATACCGCACTTCCTCCGCCCTGACCAGTCAGGCCCTGGCCCATATGCAGACCACTGGTGATGACTACCGGGCTACGGCCCTGTGGTTTGTCCGGACCCATAGGGATGTGGTGGGCAAGTGGCTGTCGGAGGAGCAGCTGGATTTGTTGCTGGGCGGGAATAGGGTTCAAAAGGACTGGTACCGCCGTCTGGCGGATTTTCCTGCCTTCATAACCTTTGATTGGAACGGGCTGGACTCCGTTGTGCGGGAGTTCGCTTCCCGGCATCAGGGCTTTTTGGGGATTATCAGCGGTTTTCTGGTGTTCCTGGTAATGGGGATAGAAAGGGTTTTGAATTTCATCCCCTGGTTTGTCCTGTTGTTTTTGGTTTTCGCCTTTGCCTATCGTGTTCAGAAAAGTTGGCGGAGGGGGTTGGCTTATGCCGGGCTTTTGCTCTGCGTGGGGTGTTTGGGACATTGGCAGCTGATGAATACCACCTTGGCCATTGTGCTGGCCAGCGTTATGCTTTCCCTGCTGGTGGGGCTGCCCCTGGGGGTGTTGCTCTCCGCATCCGACAGGGCGGACAAAATGCTCCGTCCCGTGCTGGATGCCATGCAGACCATGCCCGTCTTTGTATATCTGATACCGGCCCTGCTTTTCTTTGGCATGGGCTATGCCCCGGCGGTAATCGCTACGGTGATTTATGCGGTTGTTCCGGTCATCCGTATGACCAGTTTGGGCATCCGTCAGGTGGATAGGGAAGTGGTGGAGGCGGCCCGTGCCTTCGGTTCCACTTGGCTGCAAACTCTGGTTAAGGTACAGATTCCCCAGGCCCTGCCCACGATTATGGCGGGGATAAACCAGACCCTGATGATGGCCATGTCCATGGTGGTGACCTGTTCCATGATTGGTGCCAGGGGGCTGGGCCATGAGGTGCTGGTGGCGGTGCAAAGGATGGAGGTTGGCCGGGGGCTGGCGGCAGGGTTCTGCGTAGTGGTGCTGGCTGTACTTTTGGACAGAATGACTCAAAGTTACCACAAGAAACCGAAGGCGGGTGATGACCATGAGTGAACGAATCTTTTTGTTGGAGCATGTGAGCAAACTTTATGGCGGCGACCAGGAACAGGCGGCGGAACTGCTGCAGCAGGGTGCCAACAAGGCCGAGGTTTTCCAAAAAACTGGCTGCACCGCCGCACTGTGGGATGTATCCCTGGAAGTGCGTAAGGGCCAGATTTTTGTCATCATCGGCCTTTCCGGCTCGGGGAAATCCACCCTTTTGCGTTGCCTGAACCGGCTTTTGGAACCCACCGGGGGTGCGATTTACTACCGGGGTGAGAACATCCTTGATTATGACGGGGCGGCCCTGCGGGAGTACCGGCGGCACAAATTGGCCATGGTGTTCCAGAGTTTTGCCCTGATGAGCCACCGCAATGTTTTGAGCAATGTGGCCTATCCTTTGGAAATTCAAGGGGTGCCGAAGGAGGAACGGGAAGAGCGGGCCAGAAAATACCTGCAAATGGTGGGGCTGAAAAATTTGGAGACGGTCTCCTGCGATTCCCTCTCCGGGGGAATGCGTCAGAGGGTGGGCATAGCCAGGGCCCTTTGCAGCGATGCGGAAATCCTTCTGATGGACGAGCCATTCAGCGCCCTGGACCCCTTGGTACGTTCGGATATGCAGTTTGAATTGCTGCGTATCCAAAGGAAACTGGGCAAGACCGTGGTTTTCATTACCCATGATATGGATGAGGCCTTCAAACTGGGGGACCGGGTGGCCATTATGAGGGACGGCAGAGTGGTACAAAACGCCACTCCCGTGGCCATGAGCAAGAATCCCCAGGATGAATATGTGAAAAAATTCATCGAATCGGCGGATAAAACCAAGGTCTTGACCGCTGAGGATATTATGATTCATCCGGGCAGTTTGATCCGTTGCTGTGACACCCCGGAATACGCTTTGAAAGAAATGCGGTTGCAGGAGGTTTCCAGCGTTTATGTGGTGGACAATTGTCTGCACCTTTTGGGGGTGCTCAGTTTGACGGATGCTCTGGCGGCCCATGCGGAAAAGCGGAGCATCAGCGAAAGCATGGTGAAGGAGTTGCCCAGGGTGAAGCTCGCCACCCCGGTGGTGGAAATCATTCCCCTGGCTGCGGAGACCCCCTATCCCATCGCCGTTGTGGATGAGGACGGAATGTTGCAGGGGCTGGTGACCAAGGCCAGCGTGCTCTCCAGCATGACCTGAGGGGTCGGGAACTCTCTAAAGTTAGAAGTTGTAGGTTACAAGTTATAAATTAGTGGTAATACGTTCCTGTGATTAGAGCAGGAAAGTCAGATGAAAGCAGACTTTTTCCGCCCCAAGCGTGGGGGGGTATCCAAAAAGCAGAAATGCTTTTTGGGTGGTGGGGTCGCTCGGTGCGACAAGAAGACGATAGTTCAAAAAAATCCCTTCGATTGAAATCGGAGGGATTTTTTTACAAATAGGTGTGCTGCTGTGATATAATTATATATATAAAGTGTGAGGGGGAAAGCTATGAAGGATCTGCAGAACGGCAATTTGGATGTAACGGGATTGCTTACTGATTTGCATAAGATAATTGAAACATCACGGGTCAAGGCGGCATTATCGGTCAATGCGGAACTGACTCTGATGTATTGGCATATTGGCGAAAGAATCAATCGTGAAGTGCTTAAAGAGAAGCGGGCGGAATATGGAAAACAGGTTGTAGAAAACATCTCCAAACAGCTTCAACTTGAGTATGGGAACAAGGGGTTTGAAATACGCAGTATAAGACGTATGATGCAATTTGCAACTGAATTTCCCGACCTAAAGATTGTGTCACCACTGGTGACACAATTGTCGTGGACTCATTTTGTGGTAGTATTAGCATTAAAAAATCCTTTGCAGAGAGAATTTTATCTTACAATGGCGGCATCAGAACGATGGAGCAAAAGGACTTTGCAAGAGAAAATAGACGGTATGCTTTTTGAACGTACGGCGGTTGCAACAAAGCCGGATGAACTGATACGGCAGGAATTGGCAGAACTGAGGGACAATGGGAAATTGTCGCCGGATTTGGTCTTCAAAAGCCCATATTTTTTGGAATTTACCGGGCTTAAAGGAATGTACTCGGAGAAGAATTTGGAAGATGCCTTGTTGGTTCGGCTGGAGCAGTTTATTTTGGAGTTGGGCTACGGATTTACATTTGTAGAACGTCAGAAACGGATGATTATTGACGGTGAAGATTTCTACCTGGATTTGCTGTTTTACCATCGTCGTCTGCATCGGTTGGTGGCGGTGGAACTGAAATTGGGGAAATTCAAGGCGCAATACAAGGGACAGATGGAATTGTATTTGCGGTGGCTGGAACAGAATGCCATGGAGCAGGGTGAAGAGCCGCCTTTGGGACTTTTGCTGTGTACGGAAGGGAACGAAGAGCAGATAGAACTGATGCAGCTGGACAAGGCGGGAATCAAAATGGCCCAATACATGACGGAATTGCCGCCCAAAGATGTCTTAAAACGTCAGTTGGCAAAATCGCTGGCAGAGGCAAAGGAAAGATATTGAAACTGGCAGTACGATTAGGTTTCAGGAAAGTCAGACGAAAGCGGACTTTTTCCGCCCCAAGCGTGGGGCGGGGGACCGTCTATGGGAGCGTGTTGGCGGTGGTCGAGTGATGATTTAGTTGACAGAGAACAGTGGACAGAAATGGTAAAATGTTCCTGTGATTAGAGCAGGAAAGTCAGATGAAAGCAGAAGAAACCTTCACCTTGGGGGGAAGGGGGACCGCTTGCGGTGGATGAGGGGTAAACTGCGAAAAGAAACGAGTAGTAAGCATTCAGCGGTTATAAAAAATCCCTCTGCTTGAAAGCGTGGGAATTTTTTGTTGATTTTGTGAAAATGGGAAAGTTCCGTTACGTAACATTTGGGAAATGTTACGTAACGGCAA
>JAKSOM010000077.1 GCA_024405585.1 Acidaminococcaceae bacterium
CCTGCCACGGTCTTGGCTTCCTGCTCCGCCAAAGGCCCCACAAACACGGAAACTTTAGACCCGTCAACGGCTGTAACATAAAGAAATTCAATATCAATCCTGGCATCACGGCCAAAAGCACTGGGTTTACGGATTTTCTTAATCTTGCCCAGACCGTTTGCCCCTTTCGGCAACACCAAAACATCATTAACGTACAGATTGTCCGCTGCTTTGAAACGAACCTCATCGCCAACCTTGTTGTTTCTGCTGCTGAACTCATCCGTAAACTGAATCTTCAACAAGCTGTCCTTGGGCAAAGTCACCGTCTTCACCGGCACCACCCCGTCCGCATAGGCGGTCAGCTTCAACAGATTATCCAAACGGATCGCATAGGACCCGCTGGAAGGGGTACCGTTCAGCATGGTCTCCGCCTCCTCTATCCGGCTACGGACGGGCTCCCCGCTCATACTTTCCTTCAACCGCCACTCCACCACATTCAGCTTGGTAATGAAGCTCGCCTCCCCGGTACTGGGGGTTCCGATCAAATATTCATACATACGGGTCACCCTGTCCAACACCGGATCCGATGTGGCAATGCCGTAAACATCATTTTCAATAACATCCATACGCTGAATCAAACTCCCACCCTGCACATTACCATAGAGCATCAATTCCACTTTTTCCAACTTTTGGCTGTTACTAAGACCGGTACCGGTTGCCGCCAAAGCCATATTGGGTAACATCATGGTCACACTAAAAATTAAACTCATCACAAAACTCAATATCTTTTTCATGATTCCCTCCTACTAATTGTGGTTTTATTATACTACAAGCACAACATTATGTACAGATGTTATTTGAAAAAAAAAGCGTTGTGGTGTATAATGACAAACATCATGGATATTATTGAGTATTGTGGCAAAAAACTCTACCAACTTAATTACTGGAAGGAACAGAAACGCTATCTTTTCTATCGTTTCCGCTGCTGGCGCAGAAAAAACGACATCAAAAGATTGGTAGATTTCTTCAATGCCAATCCCCTGCGGGCGCAACTTCCCTGGGGCAATCCCTCCTTCATTGAACAGGCCACCCGAAGATTCTTCTATCACGGTTCCACCTGGGAAGAACGCATCTCCCTCATTGAAAAACATGTGGAAATACTGGAAGCCAAACTGACCCCTGAAACCTTGAGCCGGATCTATGTTAAAGGGGAACCCATCACCCTGTGGCAGGAGGAATGCCTGGGCCGGACCATAAAAGCAAATCTGGTCTTCGGTGCCGGTCAACGCAAAGAGGGCTGCCTGAGTTTGTCCATCCTGTTTGATGACACCTGGCTCTACCAAATCATCTTTTGGGTCAGCGGCAGCATCGAATCTCCCCGCATCTCTGTTGGAGCCATTCAGGGACTGTTAAACGGTGCAGAAATCATCAAAAATCTCACCAAGGCCTACTTCGGCTACAGAACCAAAAATCTGGTGTTCTGGTGTCTCCGCTGCTTTGCGGAGGAATTGGGCTGCAACGAAATTTGGGGCGTAACCAACCAGGGGTACTATGCCCAAAACGGTATCCGCATTGACCGCAAGTTGAAAACCGATTTTGCAGAATTCTGGCGTGAATGTGAAGGCAGTCCCGCCTCCGACCCGCGTTTCTACTCCATGCCCATCCGGGAACACCGCAAATCCATGGAGGAGTTAAAGCCATCCAAACGTGCCCAACACCGCAAACGTTTCGCCAAACTGGACGAAATAAAACAAAGCATACACACAAATATGGCTAAAATGAAGCAATAAAAAAGCCCGCCTCCGGCGGGCTTTTTTATTGCTTCATCTCTCTTTAACTTTGGCGATATTGGAAAACATCCGGCGTACCAAACGTCCCCAACTCTCCTGCACCAAATCGAACCGGCTCTCCAAAGTTGCATCATATATCCTGTCATCCACATAATTCCTGCTCTCGAACTTGCCCGTCAAACGGTTGTAGGTCACAACCTTGGCCTTCACATCCATCTGCATATTGGTCTCATGCACTGACTTCTGCACCGGCTTACGGCCGTAATTCGTAAGCATGGCCGCCACAAGAATATCCACCTTGCTGCGTTTGGAAACCTTCAGCATCTGCTCCTTGGTGGGCAGCTTGCCGAAGGTCAGTTCCTCCTCCACCGCATGACGCAGCCGGGCATTATCCACCAAAACATAGCCGGGGCTCTTCTTCAGAATGCCCATGGCCTCATTATAAAAAATCGCATTGGGCACCTGCTCATCCCCCTTGGTATTGAACTCCACCGCATTGACCAAAGGCACAATGGCAATGGTGGCCGCCTCACACCTGGCCGCCACAACCCCGAACACCAACACCGCCATCAACAAAATTGATTTAATATACTTCATCATTTCTACCAACTTTCAAAAACTAACAATAAAAACGAACTTCATTATGAAATTCATGCCACAATCTAATAATCTCAAATGACCTTGCCTCAATAACGGCCATCAAATCCCTCAGCACACGCTCCGGTATTTTTGACCGGTTGTTTGCCAGCAAACACCTTCCGCTTTCCGTAATCCAAACCTTGGTGGCATTTGCCGAAGGAACCCCATCCGTAATATGCACGTGGATTGGCTCCAACGGTTCACTTTCGTTTGACCAAAAATAGACCAAATAGCCGGCAATTCTAAAAATTTGCGGCATTGCCAATTCCCCCCTGCCGGGCAAACTGAATCACAAGATGGCTGGTTGACTTGACTATATCCCTGAGAATTTCCATTTCATCGGACGTGAACCCTTCTACCTTTTCCCAACGGTACTCCGGCAAATAACAATATGCCGACTTAAACCCAAGATGTACCGGCTTCTCTATATACACCTTCACCGTCTCCCTGCCTTCATCGTCATGCAATATATCCGAATACACCATTTCTGTCCCATCATTGAGTTCCAGAAACTTATGCATCATCATCTGCTCCTAACTTTTGTCACCCGGTCAAACTCCTGCCGCACCAGACGGGTCCAACACTCCTGCACAGGATCCCAACGGCTGGAGAACACCTCGTCAATTTCGGAATCGTCCACACAGGGCTTCTTAACATACTCCCCGGTCAAACGGTTGTAGGTAACCATATTGGCCTTCACCCGCATCTTCATGGTACGGCTGTCCGTCCTGCCCCCGTCCAACATATCATAATCGTAATCCGTCAGTTCCATGGCAAAAACAATATCCACATTACCCTTCTTGCAGATGGCCGCCAGCTGCTCACGGGTGGGCAGTTTATAAGGGTCAACATTATCCTCGATGGCATGACGCACACGGGCATTTTCCGAAAGGGTATATCCGGGTTTTTTCTTCAAGATATTCACCGCTTCATTAATGAAAATCAGGTTAGGCACCCGCTCCTCCTCCACCGTATTGAACTCCACCTTGTTAATCAGAGGGATTATCGCCACCGTAGCGGCCTCAACCTTCAGGGCTGCCGCACTGAACAGCAGCACTGCCGCCATGCACAAATATTTCAGAACTTTCATAAACACTCCTTACAATCAAGTATTATACGTTACTATTTTACCACGTGCCACAAATTTTTGCAACGAAATTTTCTCGATAATATCTCTACTTGAACAGGTCGCTGTGGGTTCACGTACGGGTAAATGTCAAAGTTACACGCTCTTTATCCCTCAGATAAACCATAATCCAATCCGCCGTTATATGGCACTCGTAGGCATTGGCAAATCTGCCGCTAAGCGTATGCTCACGATACTGAGCCGGCAAAGGATTGCCGGTTGCTAAAAGCCGAATTGCCGCATTCAGCAATGACATATCATATTTTCGCTTCTCCAACAACTTGACATCACGCTTGAAGGAATTCTTAAAGATTAACCTAAGCATACAAATCCCTCAAAAATTCATCCACATCCTCATAGGCCTTGCTGCAACCTATCCCCTTTTCCGCCTCTTTCAATGCCGCCGCTGTTTCGTAGTTCAACTCCCTATCCGGAATCACACTGAAGGGCAACTCATTGCGATTAAGACATTGACGCAAAAACAACTGAATCCCCTGGCTCAAGCTCATGCCACAGGAACGGAAAAAATCACTGCTCTCCTCCTTCAAAAGTTTTGGCATGCGTATTGCTACCACTGCTGTATCTTCCATTTTCATCACCTCTTATTATGATTATAATGCAAATGTTGATAAAAAGTCAACATTTGTTGTAGAAATGAATAATAAGATTCCACAAAAAAATCCCGCCTTGCGGCGGGATTTTTTGAATATCCTCTGTTATTAGAAGAAGAAGAATACTTGAGTGTACCAGGTCTTGTCTTTCTTGTCGTTCTCTTTGGACTTAATATCATAGTAATCGGAGGATACCATGATATTCTTAGCCAATACATAGTCAGCACCAAGAGCCCAGCCGCTGTAACCACCGTCACTAATAAACGAATTCAAATCATAGGTGGGAGCCAGGAATACGTTACGGGGTTGGTTGAAGTAACGAACACGAGCGCCCCAGGTATTAGCTTTAGCGGGATCAGCACTCTTGTAGCTCAACTGGCCAAACAAACCGGTCTTGCTTACATCAGTTGTAACAGCACCCTTGTTGCCGAATACATCATCGGTAGCCCTCATAACACGACCGGTCAAGGTCCAGTCCTTGTCAATAGCCCAGTCAGCATTCAAATTCCAAATGCCACGGCCATAACCTTCAGCAACATCGGCCTTGAAATAATTCAAAGCAACAGTAACGGCCTTAAATGTTTGAGAAACACCGCCCACATACAAACGACCACGATCTGTTTTTTCGAAAGAACCTTCAATAGAGTCAACACTTCTGCCCACCATACCGTAAATCTTACCGTTGCCAACGCCATATTCAGCATAAGCACCATCAACAAAATCATCCAACATGGTATCGTTGATGAAGAACTCGTTCCAGTGGCCTGCCAAAACTTTCACGCCGCCAACACGGCCTTCCAAATAAGCACGTTTCAAACCGATGGTGTCACCATCAAGGTCTTTATTGCCGTGCATTTTGCGGCGATTCTCCAACATACCGGTATAGGACCAGTTGTCGTTGATTTGACCGTTAACGAAGATACGGGTACGGAAGCTGCCGAAGTTGTTAGCACCGTCATCGCTATCATTCCTGTAGTCATAACGTACTTGACCGGTAATCTTTACGTTGTCAACTTTCTTTTCCAATTTAGCAACCCGAACACCGAGAGCGTCCAACTCATCAGCAAATTCAGCAGCCAATT
>JAKSOM010000078.1 GCA_024405585.1 Acidaminococcaceae bacterium
GATGTGCATCACGGGGACGGTTCCCAGGATGTGTTTTACCATGACCCCAATACACTCTATATCTCTTTTCATCAGGACGGCAGGACTTTGTACCCCGGTACGGGATTTCCGGAAGAGGCGGGCAGCCCCGGGGCCTGGGGGACCAATATCAATCTGCCCCTGTTGCCCGGGACCGGGGATGAGGGATTGCACCGGTTGTTTGACGGTCTGATTGCCCCCATGCTGGCGGATTTTCAGCCGGAATTGATAATCAATTCCGCAGGGCAGGACAACCATTTCTCCGATCCTTTGGCCAATATGCAGATTACGGCCCAGGGTTATGCCCGTCTGGCGGACAAATTGAAGGCGGATATTGCGGTGCTGGAGGGCGGTTATTCCGTGGAGAGCGCCCTGCCCTATGTGAATACGGGGATTATTTTGGCCATGGCAGGGTTGGACTACAGTCATGTGGTGGAGCCGGATTTGAGCGGGTTGAGACCTCAGGACAAGCGTTGCAATCAACGGGTGGATGAACTGATCGGGCAAAGCGGTGAAATTTATTTCAACAGGGAGAAGACCCGTAAACTTTTGTTGGAAAAATGTCACGGGGTTTGGACCCGTAAGAAACATATTTATTACGACGAGGAGGGAATCCGGGAAGAACAGATTGAGACGGTGCGTTACTGCGATTGCGGCGGTTACTTTACCATTAAGACGGCGGCAGAGGGAACACGATTTGGAGACCAAAGTGCTTTTGTGGTTTGTTTGCCCAGGGGTATTTGTCCCAAATGTTTGGCCATGGCCCGGGACGAGGCCCTCAGGGAGAAGAGAACCGGCAAATGGATGTATGTTTTGCTCCAGTACATTGAGTCAGGTGAGATTGAAACTTTATAGTCGGTGGTATGTTGCTTGAATAATGAAATGCGGTCTGATATAATGTAGTATCTTTGTAGGGAAGGAAGCTGTAAATGCCTGAAACATTTTTTGGTTGGGTTCTTTTTTTAGTCGACAAATACGGAATGATTTTTGTCAAGGGTGCAGGGGTGACACTGGCCCTGGCGGTTGTCGGCACCGCCATCGGTTGTATTATCGGTTTGATTGTGGGTATCATTCAGACCATTCCGGTGGACCCGGAAGACAGTATCTTTAAAAAAGTTTTTGTCAAAATCATTAAGTGGTTTTTAGATGCTTATGTGGAGGTTTTCCGCGGTACGCCTATGATTGTGCAGGCCATGGTGTTCTACTACGGGGCCATGAGCATGTTTGATATTGATATGAGTCCTATGTTTGCGGGCTTTTTGGTGGTCAGCATCAATACCGGCGCTTACATGGCGGAGACGGTTCGTGGCGGTATCGACAGCATTGACCCGGGACAGAAGGAGGCGGCTGTGGCCATCGGCATGAACCACATGCAGACCATGCGTTGTGTTGTTTTGCCCCAGGCCCTGCGGAATGTTATGCCCCAGCTGGGCAATAACCTGATTATCAACATCAAGGATACCAGTGTGTTGAATGTTATCAGTGTGACGGAACTATATTTCGCTTCCAAATCCGCCGCCGGTGTCTATTACCGTTATTTTGAAGTGTTCTTTGTAACCTGCGTGGTATATTTCATTATGACTTTCACCGCCAGCCGTCTGCTCAGAATGTGGGAAAAGAAAATGGACGGGCCTGCGGATTACGATTTGGTTAATTTTGATCCCATGATGGATCCCTGTGGGGCGGTACCGCTGCCCAAGGTGAAGAAAGGGCATTGATATGGCAGAGAAGGAATTGCTTTTGTCCGTGCAAGGACTGCAAAAAACATTCGGGGAACATGTGGTGCTGAAGGGCATCAGTATGGATATTTGCAAGGGTGATGTGATTTGCATTATCGGACCTTCAGGTTGCGGCAAATCAACTTTCATCCGTTGCATCAATTTTTTGGAACAACCTACGGACGGAGAGATACTTTACAGAGGGGTTAATGCCAAAAAGGCCTTCAAGTCCCTGCCCATCTACCGTACCAAGGTGGGGATGGTGTTCCAACAGTTCAACCTTTTCAACAATATGACGGTATTGGAAAATTGTACCGTAGGACAGATTAAGGTGCAGGGCAAGGGTCAGGAGGAAGCCCGTGAAAACGCCATGAAATATTTGCGTCATGTGGATATGAGCGCCTATATCAATGCCAAACCTTACCAGTTGAGCGGCGGTCAGAAGCAGCGGGTGGCTATTGCCAGGGCTCTGGCATTGGAACCGGAGGTGCTGCTGATGGATGAACCCACCAGTGCATTGGATCCGGAAATGGTGGGGGAGGTATTGAAGGTTATGGGTGATTTGGCCAAGGAAGGACTGACCATGGTTATTGTGACTCATGAAATGGCCTTCGCCCGGGATGTAAGCACCAAAGTGGTAATGTTGAATGACGGTGTTATCGGGGAACAGGGGGACCCCGGGGAGTTTTTCAGTCATCCGAAGACGGACCGGGCCAAGGAATTTTTGAGCCGGTTTCAGAATTTGTAAATAATGAAGAAAATATTAGTACTGATGATGGCGGCTTTTTGTTGGTCCTTTGGGGCTATGGCCGCCATTTCTCAACAGTTGAGGAATGAGTATAACGAAGCGTATCTGACTATGATTGCCTCCGCCGGTTGTGTGGAAAGTTATTTGAACCATAACAGGGATGATTTCAGTTTATTGAAATCCTGCGGCTGGCAGGTTGATTACTTCGACAAAGGCACCAAAAAACTGAAGACCCATTTCACTTTGGCAAAAAAGGAAACGGATACCGGGGAACACATCTATCTGCTTATTTTCAGAGGTTCGGCGGAATTGAATGACTGGGGGTTTAACCTGAAGGCAGGCCATTGCGCCTATGCCGGCAGGAATTTGCAGGAGATGGTGGCGGCGGCATCCGTACCCTATGACAAGAACCGTCCGGCGGTGCACAAGGGTTTCAATTTGTATGTTGAGAGAATCTTGCGGGATTATGTTTTGTTGCAGGACGGCAGGACTTTCAAGGATGTGTTCGCCGAAATAGCCGAAAACCCACGCTGCCGTCTGCTGATTACCGGGCACAGTTTGGGCGGTGCGGTGGCGGCTTTGTTGGGGCAGAGATTATATGATTTGGGCCTGCCGAAGGAAAAATTTCAGATTATAACTTTTGGCGCCCCGGCAGTGGGAAATGCCGCTTTTGTAGAAGAATTCGGTAAAAGGGTTTCTTTGGTACGCTGCACCACCACGGCGGACCCGGTTCCGGGTTCTGTGCAGACCCTGTTTCATGACTATAAACATTTTGGTCAGCATGTAAAATATGACGTGGATATCCGTTCCTCCGACAATCAGCATAACAGTACGCTGTATCTTGATAATGCTTTTTTGCGGTACTACGAGGTACGGAGGAAAATAGAAAAACAGATTGGCGGCAGTTTGCGTGCCAAAAGCAGGGTTACCGACGGTGTGCCTGTGGTGGGGGTGCAGGTGGAGATATCCGGGGAGGCGGGACAATATAAGTATATGCCGGAACTTCGGGAGTTTCTGCTGGACCAGTATGCCGGTTGCCTGCCAAGCTATTGTTTATTGGCTCCGGGTGAGGCGGCCGGTTGTGACTATCGAATCTGTTGTGAAATAAACGGGTGGCAGGACCGCAGGGAAAAGGTTTGGTATGTGGAAGTGGCACAAAATTTGACTAAAGGAAGAAAAACCGCCTTGGGGATGGCAATCTATAATAGGAGAGTGGCCGGTGGCAGCGGCAATGTTAAGTCCCTGGCGGAGAATTGGCTGGAGGCCAGACGGGATTTGCAGAAGCGGCTCCCCTTTGTGACCGATGGTGTCAAATTAAATTTACTGACGGATTAGATGAAATTTGGATTGCAGACGGAGGCGGTTTTTGCAGAATAGTTTGCAATGTAGCCGGATATAATGTATAATGCACGGAACGTAACCTGAAAGGAGAAAATTATGATTTTTGGTTCTATGGACTATGTGGAGAAGTATGCTCCCTATTTGGATTATCGTGTATTAAGGGCGTTGGAATGGATTCAGACCATGGATTTTACCGGTTTGCCGGAGGGCGAATACGAAATTCTTGGTGAAGATATTTTTGCCCGTATCAGTGAATATGACACCCAACCCCATGACGAAAGGGGAGCGGAGCGCCATGAGAAGTATATTGACGTGCAGTATTTTTTGGAGGGACAGGAAACAGTATATTTTACTCCTTACCAAATTACCTACAAGTTGGATGTGCATGCGGAAATGAGGGAAGACACCCTTTTCTACAAGGATGTGAAAAATGAGAATTGTGTACATGCCAAGGCCGGCGATTTTGCAGTGTTCTACCCTTGGGAAATTCACCGTCCCAATTGCTTCTATGCTGACAAGCCCGACCATGTGAAGAAGGTTGTGGTGAAAGTGAAGGTATTTTAACAATTTCGCTTGACAATGGGTAAAGTATTTTGTATAATACCCCTTGTTTGAATTTGGACAGGTTCCCGAGTGGTTAAAGGGAGCAGACTGTAAATCTGCCGCGTTTCGCTTCGTTGGTTCGAATCCAACCCTCTCCACCACAGCATATCGCGGGGTGGAGCAGTTGGTAGCTCGTCGGGCTCATAACCCGAAGGTCGGTGGTTCAAGTCCGCCCCCCGCAACCAATTTTATATGCTGATGTAGCTCAGTCGGCAGAGCGTATCCTTGGTAAGGATAAGGTCACCAGTTCAATCCTGGTCATCAGCTCCATTTTTTTGGCGGCATAGCTCAGTTGGCTAGAGCAAGCGGTTCATACCCGCTGTGTCCGCGGTTCAAATCCGTGTGCCGCTACCAGAAAATAAAGCTGTCAAATTGTTTTGGCAGCTTTTTTGTTTATTTGTGATTGTTTGCACAGCGGAATAAAAATTTCTAAAATATATATTGACAAATCAGATTTGACACATTATCATATCACAAATAAGGACAAAAGTCCTTGATTTTTACAAACTCTGTAAACCGCAGGTCCGTGGGCACGAAGCAGTGGAAACAAGGCAACACGATGCGGGCAGGCAGGCGGCAGATGGTTTGGCAGAGGGAATTTATTTTTTTGTTCATGAAGGAGATTAATCATGAAAAAATCTTTGGTAATGGCTATGGCTATGGCTATGGGCGTAACCGCA
>JAKSOM010000079.1 GCA_024405585.1 Acidaminococcaceae bacterium
TTAGTATATTTCCCTGGGGAAATATACTAATTTCCCTCAACTTGAATATTTTTTTTCGTCTGCCGAAAATCGGCAGACGTTTTTTTATGAAATGAAGTAAAATAAAGATGATGAATAATTTTTTTGTGGGAGAATGTGTTTTGTGGGAGAATGTGTGAATAAGTTTATTCCCATCGAGATGAAGTATTTTTTTGCGGATTTTTGTGGAAGAATAATGTTGAAGCTATCATTGTATTATTTTCGGGTTTGTATTATCATCTTTGCAGAGGTGAATTAAGGTGGATTATAAGAGAGTTTTGACGATTCAGGATATCAGTTGCATGGGACAGTGCAGTTTGACGGTGGCATTGCCGATAATTTCAGCATGCGGTGTGGAAACCGTGATTTTGCCCAGTGCCGTTCTTTCTACCCATACGGCAGGGTTTAAGGGGTTTACCTGTCGTGATTTGACGGAAGATATTCCGGCCATTGTAGACCATTGGCAAAGGGAGGGCATCAGGTTTGATGCTTTTTATACGGGTTATTTGGGCAGTGCCAAGCAGATTGATTATGTGAAGGACATTTTTGCCACTTTGGGCAGGGGGGATTATCTGAAGATTGTGGATCCTGCCATGGCGGATAATGGAAAATTGTATCCTGCTTTTGATCAGGGGTATGTGGAGAAGATGAAGGAACTTTGTGCTGCGGCGGATATTGTTGTGCCCAATATTACGGAGGCCTGCTATATGACGGGAAATGAATACAGGACCGTTTATGACAGGGAGTATGTCCGTCGGCTTTGTATTGGGCTGCAGACGTTGGGTGCGAAGAAGGTTGTGCTTACGGGAGTGAGTTATGCCTCCGGCCGGACAGGGGTCATGGTGGCAGATGGGGATGGGGAGACATATTATGAACATGAGTTTTTGCCCAATAGTTGCCATGGTACGGGGGATGTGTATGCTTCTGTTTTTGTGGGTGCATTGATGCGGGGCAGAGACATTGTTTCCGCAGCAAGAATCGCAGCAGATTTTACGGTGGCTTGCATCCGTTACACGGCAGGTGATGTGGAGCATTGGTACGGGGTCAAATTTGAGCCCCTGTTGGGGGATTTGGGAAAAAATTTTTGATGAGGAAGTTCTTCATTGTTCTGGTGTTCAGTATATTGTGTGTCAGCGCAGCCGCGTCCAAGATAAATGTGCGGTTCAATGATACCGCCCTGCGTCTTGCCATTCAGCATCTTGCTGTCATTACAGGGGCGAATGTTGTGGTGGATGATGGGGTGAAGGGTTTGGTCACCGCCAAATTGCAGGGTGTGACATTGGAGGAAGCCCTGAGGATTTTGGTGGCGGGGCAGGATGCCACGTTTTTCTATACGGAGAACGGGATTGTGGTCACTACTTTGGCCAAGGCCAAAAATTTTTCGGAGGGTATGGCCTGTTTCCGTTTGAGTCATGTTTTTGTGAAGGATATCAGGGATGCGGTGGCAGGGATGTTTGAGCAGGGCCGGGTTGTTTTTGATAACGATACCAATACGATTTTTGTTTTAGGCGGCTATCCGGAGCAGAGGAAGATGCGGCAGGTGCTGGATGTGCTGGATAGGGCGGAACGGCAGGTGACCCTTGAGGCCCAGATTTATGCCATCAGTCGTGAGGATATGCGGAAGATGGGGGTGATGTGGGATTGGGACAAAATACCTCAAAGGGACAGTAACAATAACGACAGCAGTTCCGGAAGCACGGATGAAGACAGAAATTTCGGTGGCAAGTTCCGTTTTTGGAGGGAGTACAATTATCGTTTTTCCGCCACTTTGAATATGTTGGAAGCGAAGGGCCGGGCCAAGCTTCTGGCGACTCCCAAGCTGATTGTGGTCAGCGGCAAGGAAGGGAAGATTTTTGTAGGGGAAAAGATTCCTGTGAATATGGAGAAGCACGACAGTAGCGGCCGTTACACCACTACGGAGTATTTGGATGTGGGTGTCCAGATGCAGTTCCGTCCCCTGATAAGTGAGGACGGCAAGTTGGTGACCCTTGTGACTAAGCTGGATGTGGGAACTCCCACCCTGGTGAGCGAGATTAACAATTATAAGATTACCAGCCGTGGCAGTGAGACGGTGGTGCGGATTAAGTCCGGTGAAACTATGGTTATCGGCGGGTTGATTAATGAAGAGGAACAGCGGACCTTGCAGAAGGTACCTTTTTTCAGCAGTATTCCTATTTTCGGAGAGTTGTTTAAACACCGTACGAAGATTAAGGGCAGGGTGGAGGTCATTATGCTTCTGACTCCCTATGTGACGGAGGCGGGAGAGGCACCTACAATTTTCAATATGGATGAAGCAAAAAGGTCTGTTTTCGATGAAAAATTAGAAGGAAGGAAGAGGGCAAAAAAATGATTACAAGAATGTTTTCTCCCAAAGTGGTGATGAATGTTCAGGGGCAGTCAGTGGGTTTTGTTGATGACCTTTTGGAGGTGGCCGTTTCCCGTCGGGCCAGCGATATTCACATTGAACCGCTTAGGGACAGGAGCAGGATACGCTTGAGAATTGACGGACTTCTGCAGCCGCTTTGCGATTTGGCCAAGGAGGATCATGATGCGGTTGTCAGCAGGATCAAGGTCATTGACGGAATGGATATTACCGAGAAACGTTTGCCCCAGGACGGTCATGCGGAAAAGGATGTTGGGGGCAGGATGATAGACCTGCGGGTCAGTTCCATGCCGACTATCCACGGTGAGAAAATGGTGATTCGTATTTTGGATAAGACCAATGCCTTTTTGGATTTGGGCAGGCTCAGTTTTTCTGCCCAAAATTTGGCGGCTTATAGGAGTTTGTTCAGTTGCCCCCATGGTATGGTACTGGTTACCGGCCCCACCGGCAGCGGTAAGAGTACCACTCTTTATGCAACCCTGAGTGAGTTGAACAAACCGGAGACGAACATTATCACCATTGAGGATCCTGTGGAATATCAGCTTTTCGGGGTCAATCAGATGGCTTTGAATGCTAAGGCGGGACTGCATTTTGCCAACGGTTTGCGTTCCATTGTCCGTCAGGACCCTGATATTATTATGGTGGGTGAAATTAGAGATGAGGAAACAGCCCATATTGCGGTGCAGGCGGCCCTTACCGGGCATTTGGTGTTCAGTACCCTGCATACCAATAATGCGGCGGGTGCCATTACCCGTCTTTTGGATATGGGTATCGAGCCATATTTGGTGGCTTCCTGCCTGAGGGGTGTGGTTGCCCAGCGTTTGGTGAGAAAGGTGTGTCCGGAGTGTCAGGAAAGGTATGAGGCGGGGGTTGCGGAGTTGGCCTGTCTGCATTTGCCAGTGGATGAATCCCATTATTTGGTGGGGGCATCCGGATGCGTGGAGTGTTTTGGCACAGGATACGTGGGGCGTCTGCCGATTCAGGAAGTGTTGACGGTGGATGAGAATATGCGTAATTTGATTGTGCAAGGGGCAACGGAAAAGGAATTGCTGACTTATGCCAGGAGTAAGGGATTCCGTTCTTTGTATGAGGATGGTGTTGATAAAGTTTTGAGTGGGGTTACCACTTTGAGCGAGTTGTTGAAAGCGGTAGGTACTGAAGGATGATTGGGGAACTGTTGCAGCAGGCACGCAATTTGAAGGCATCGGATTTGCATCTTATCGCCGGGGCATGTCCTATGGTAAGGGTGGATGGTGATCTTAAACCGATGACGGCAGATGTGTTGACCTTGGCTGATACTGCCCAATGTGCAGAAGAAATGGGGATCTTCGACCTTCAGGGCGAAAAGGATTTGGCTTATGAATTTGGCGGGCAGCGTTACAGGGTGAATGCCTATTTGAAACAGGATACCATTGCACTTGCGGTTCGTATCATTCCGGACGGCGTCCCCAGTATTGACAGTTTGTGTCTGCCACCCATAGTAAGCAAGTTTGGGGAAATCAGTCAGGGTTTGGTGATTATTACCGGGCCTACGGGTAGCGGTAAAAGCACGACTTTGGCGGCATTGATTGACAGAATTAATGCCCTGAAGCATGTTCATATCGTTACTTTGGAGGATCCTATCGAATATAGACATGTCAATCGCCGTGCCCTTGTCAACCAACGGGAAGTGGGTTCCGATACCGGGAGCTTTGCCAGCGGTCTAAGGGCGGCTTTGCGTCAGGATCCGGATGTGATTATGGTGGGTGAGCTGAGGGATGCGGAGACCATGGAGATAGCGTTGAGTGCGGCGGAAACGGGGCATTTGGTATTGGCCACTATGCACACCAATGATGCTACTGGGGCTATCAGCAGGATTTTGGATACTTGTGGTGACAATAACAATCTTGTTCGCAATCAATTGGCCGGATGTTTGCAGGGGATTGTTGCTCAACAATTGGTGCCGGGTGCCCATGGGGGCAGGGTTGCGGCTTGTGAGATTTTGGTTGCTACCACTGCTTTGCGTAACCTTATCAGGGAAAACAAAATTTTTCAGATTCCCAGTTTTATCCAGACAGGGGCACAGTATGGTATGCAAAACATGGATGTGGCCATTTTGAAACTTCGTAGGGACGGTTTTATCAAGTAGATTGGGGGGGTAGTTTATGCTGGAATACAGGGGGGCCACATTTGATGATGTGGAGGAAATTCACAAACTTTTGAATGACTATGCCAAGGAAGGGCTGATGTTGCCCCGTTCCCGCAATGCCATTTATGAGAACCTTCGGGATTATATGGTGGCCTGCGATGAAAACTGCAAGTTGGTGGGTTGCGGAGCATTGCATTTTGTATGGGACCGGCTGGCGGAGATTCGTTCTCTGGCCATTGTTCCAGAATTGAAGAAGACCGGCATCGGCAGCATGTTGGTGTCCCTTTTGGAGGCGGAAGGAATCCGTAAGGGGGCAAAATATTTTTTCACTTTAACTTATCAGCCGGGTTTCTTTGCCAAGTGTGATTATTTGCATGTGGACAAGGAGGATTTGCCCCAGAAAGTTTGGAAGGAGTGCGTATATTGCCCGCTATACCCGAATTGTGATGAAGTGGCGTTGATTAAGAAGACCCCCGACTTCAGGGAAGAGGAATTTGAGTTTGGGGCTGTAACAAAATAGGAAAACACAAAAGGACGGAATCGGGAAAAACATCACG
>JAKSOM010000008.1 GCA_024405585.1 Acidaminococcaceae bacterium
CCTCATCCGCTTCGCTACGCTCAGCACCTTCCCCCCGGGGGGAAGGCAAGGGTTCGCAGTGTGCTGACTTCACTGCCCTAATCACAGGAACATCTTACCACAATTACGCATTACGAATTCCGCATTGCGAATTTTTATCCGCCCTGTCGCCGCAGGCGACCTGCGCCCTACCCCTCAAACACTTCTATCTTCATCCTGCTCTGCCCCATCATCTCCTGTGCCAACTTGTCCGGATAGGGATTGGCATATACCACCCTTTCAATGCCCGCATTAATAAGCATTTTAGTACAAACCACGCAGGGCTGGTGAGTAACATAAATAGTGCCCCCCCTGACGCTTACCCCATGATAAGCGGCCTGGGTGATGGCGTTCTGCTCCGCATGTACACCCCGGCATAACTCGTGGCATTTGCCGCTGGGAACCTTCAACTGCTCCCTTAGGCAGCCGACTTCCTCGCAGTGAGGCAGCCCCATGGGGGTGCCGTTATAACCGCTGGCCAAGATTTGTTTGTTCTTCACAATAACCGCACCCACGCTGCGTCTCAAACAGGTGCTGCGTTTGGCCGCCACCTGCGCCATTTCCATAAAATATTCGTCCCAAGTCGGTCTCTGCATTTTATTTTTCCTCCAAGGCCATAATCTTGGCCACCCTGCGTTGGTGCCTGCCGCCCTCAAAATCCGTATTCAACCAGGTATCAACTATCAGTTCCGCCGTACCCACTCCGATAACCCTCGCCCCCATACAAAGCACATTGGCATCATTATGCTGACGGCTCATTTTGGCACCATAAACTTCGTTGCAAAGGGCGGCCCTGATACCGGCACACTTGTTGGCGGCAATGCTGATGCCGATGCCGGTGCCGCAAATCAGAATACCCTTCTCCGCCGTACCTTGGGTAATTCCGTTGCAAAGTTTTTGGGCAAAATCCGGATAATCGCAACTGTCCTCCGAATCAGTCCCCACGTCCACCATTTCATAACCCTTTTCCGTCAGATATTTTTTTAT
The DNA here is from genome assembly GCA_024405585.1 of Acidaminococcaceae bacterium. Lineage (GTDB taxonomy): Bacteria > Bacillota > Negativicutes > Acidaminococcales > Acidaminococcaceae > Phascolarctobacterium_B. Next base: position 1,006 of record JAKSOM010000008.1, read on the forward strand.
ATGTTCCTTCAAATGATAACCCCCATGGTCGGAACCAATCAGCAATTTCATCTTTTTTCCCCTCCCTATACTCAAATCAACGTGCCGCTTTACGCAGCCGGTTCATCACCGCCAACCCGATACCTGTTTCAAGAACCGTCTCCACATAAATTATCTCCACCTGTTTCCTGTCCAAATCCCGCAAAAAGGCAAACAGCTTTTCCGCCAACTCCGCCCCGTCCCGATAAACCCTGCTGAAACAACCCACTACCCGTTTTTGGGCAATCACGCCAATTTTTCTCTTTTTTCCACGGTTTTCCCGCACCGCCGCCCCAATCTCCTGAAATGTTTGGCAGAGAACCACCTTGGCTTTTGGGGCATAATGCCGGTACTTCATACCCGGTGCCTTAGGCACTGCGGCTTCCACCCCCTGCAGAGCGGGGTCAAGCTGCACCGCCCCCAAAAGTCCCTCCACCATCTCCACCGGAATTCCTCCCGGACGCAGAATGGCCACGCGATTGGTGGTGGTGTCAATAATCGTACTTTCCCCCCCCACGCTGCATCCCCCACCGTCAAGAATGGCGGCAATTCTGCCCTCCATATCTTCCAGCACATCCCGGGCATTGGTGGGACTGGGACTGCCGCTAAGGTTGGCACTGGGGGCCGCAATGGGAACCCCTGCCGCCCGAATCAGTTCCTGGGCATCCCTATTGGCAGGATAGCGTACGGCCACCGTATCCAAACCCGCCGTCACCACATCAGGGATATGCTTGTTTTTCTTCACCACCAAAGTCATGGGGCCGGGCCAAAATTCACCGGCCAGCAAAATGGCGCTCCTGCTCAATTTCCCGCTCAGTTCCTTGAACTGGTACAGGGAAGCCACATGCAATATGAGGGGATTGTCACTGGGCCGGCCCTTGGCCTCATAAATCTTTTTGGCCGCCTCCCCATCCAAACCGTTGGCCCCCAGACCGTAGACGGTTTCAGTGGGAAAGGCCACCAATTCGCCCCCACGCAACAGTTCCCCCGCCTTTTGCAAAATTTTCTTCCGATTTCTATTTGTTAATTGCCAAAATTCTGTCCGCATATTTTCCGTCTTTCCCCGTTGCAAAAATGTCCCGTTCCAAACCGGCGTAATCCCTGGTCACCGCCACCGCAGCATAACCGTTATCAAGCAACATCTGCCTGACGGGTTCTGCCTGACCCATGCCGAATTCAAAAGCCAGCACCCCGTCCGAAGTCAGGTGCTGAGCCGCATCCGCAATAATCCTGCGATAAAGACCCCATCCGTCCACGCCCCCCGCCAAAGCCAGCCGGGGCTCCTGCCGCACATCCAAATCCAACACCGCCATATCCTCGTCAGAAATATAAGGGGGATTGGAAATTAGCAAATCAAAACGTTCCGTCCCCACCCGCTGATACAAATCACTCTGAACGAACTGAAGCCGCTCCGCCACTCCGATTTTGACGGCATTTTGTTGAGCCACCTGCAAGGCCTCTTTGCTGATATCCGCCGCCACCCCCCGGGCCTCAGGCAAAAGTTTCAGCAAACTGATGGCAATGGCCCCGCTGCCAGTACCCATATCAAGAAAACAGATTGCCTCATCCTTGAAAAACTTGGCTGCCTGCTCCACCAAAAGTTCCGTCTCCGGACGGGGCACCAGCACCGCCGGAGTAACCAAAAAATCATCCGTCATAAAACCCTTGCTGCCCAAAATATAGGCAACAGGTTCGTGCTTCCCCCTACGCTCAACCAATTTGTGCATGGCCTGCAACTCCTTCGGTTCCAGGGTTTTGTCCTGGTCAAGATAAAGCCGAATCCTGTTGCACTGCAAAACCTGTGCCAACAAAAGCTCCGCATCCACCCGGGGGCTGTCGATTCCCAGCTTGGCAAAATATTGGGTGGTCCACTGCAACACATTTTTAATCGTCCAAACCATTTTACAATTCAAAAAACAAACTTCCCTGATACCTGATACCTGATACCTGATACCTAACACCTAAAACCTAACACCTGACACCTAACACCTGACACCTAAAACCTTTACTTCCCCATCAATTTCGCCTGATGGTCCGCAATCAGGGCATCAAAGAGTTCCTGCATATCCCCATCCATCACCGCAGGCAAATTATGGGAAGTAAAACCGATACGGTGGTCCGTCACCCTGGCCTGGGGATAGTTGTATGTACGAATCTTTTCACTCCTGTCCCCGCTTCCCACCTGGTTTTTTCTGTCGCTGGCGGTGGCGTCCCGCTGGGCTTCCTGAGCCGCCTCCAGCACTCTGGCCCTCAATACCCGCATACACTTTTCCTTGTTTTTCAACTGGCTTTTTTCATCCTGGCACTGGGCCACAATCCCCGTAGGGAGATGGGTAATCCGCACAGCGGACTCGGTTTTATTCACATACTGTCCCCCCGCACCCCCGGCACGGAAGGTGTCAATCTTCAAATCCGAGGGCTTAATCTCAATATCCACTTCCTCCGCCTCCGGCAGCACCGCCACCGTAGCCGCCGAAGTATGGATACGTCCCTGGGCCTCCGTTTCCGGCACCCTTTGTACCCTGTGGGTACCGCTCTCAAATTTCATATGGCTGTAAACCCCGACCCCGGTCACCATAAAAACAATTTCCTTATAGCCCCCCAACTCCGTGGGGTTGGCATCCATCACTTCCACCTTCCAGCCCCTGCCCTCGGCGTAACGGCTGTACATACGGAACAAATCCCCCGCAAAAAGGGCCGCCTCCTCGCCGCCGGTACCACCGCGGATTTCTACAATGACATTCTTATTGTCGTTGGGGTCCTTGGGCAGCAGCAAAATCCGCAAGCGTTCCTCCAATTCCGTAATCCTGGGTTCCAGCTCCTTCAGTTCGGTCTTGGCCATATCGGAAAAATCCGCATCTTCCAACAGCTCCCTGGCATCGTCCCTCTGCTTCAGCAATCCTTTATATTGCCGGTAGGCCTCCACCACCTCCGTCAGCTCCGCATGGGCCTTCATGGCCTTCTGCCAAGCCACCTGGTCCCCGATCACATCCGGATCCGCAATCCTGTGTTCCAAATCCAAATATCTTTCTTCTAACACCTGCAATTTATTAATCATAATACTTCATTATAACACAAATAAACTAAAAGCACCCAACTTTATTGAGTGCTTTTAGCAATATGAACAAATTTGAATTTTTAGAACGAAATGGTAACCTCACCCCAAAGGGTACGAGCGTGTCCACCGGAATCCTTGCGGGTCTCATAATCGAAGTATTTCAAACCCGCCACCATGTTCTTAGCCAAAGTGTAGTTAGCACCGACTTCCCAACCCTTGAAACCGTCGCCTTCGCCGGAAACCTCAGCACCATTTGTAGTCAAAGGTTCAACCGCGTAGCCGGCAAAAGTGGACTGGCTCATCAAAGTTGAGAAAGGTCGGTTGCTGTAAACCGTATGTACGCTCCAGGAACCGGGCACAGCAGCCTTGGCCTGACCGTACTGCAACTTGATTTCATAACCGTTGCTGTCGCTCTTACCTGCTTCTATCAAGTCGCCCTTACCATGGAAATATTCACCCGTCAACCGCAGATTCTTGGCAACGGGATAGGCCAGACATACATCCCAAATTTCCGTACCAACCTGACAATCAGATTTCCAATAAGCCAGATAGGTGTCCAATTTGCCGAAACTCTTTTCCGCCTTCACCATGTACAAGCGATCTCCATCCTCGCACGGATCATCCTTAACACCGTTCTTAGCAATATTGGAACCATGGTGGAGTACTGCCGGGTTCCTCAAAACCCAACCCATCAGATTCAAACCATTGAAATTGTAGGATGCCTTGAAACCGTCACCCTCACCATCAATCATGCTCATTTGCAGGAAATAGCACCGGCCGGCTTCAACCTTCACCCCACCGATACGGCCGTTCAGCCAGGCCCGCATCAATTTGATGTCGTCATAGGACTTGGTCGCATCTGTCATATACCTGTTCTGTTCCAACATTCCGGTATATTGCCAGTTGTCATTAATTTGGCCATTCACCCAGAACCGGGAACGGAGACGGTTATAACGAAAGCCATGACCGGTGGAACGTTTTTCACGATTGACGGGATTAATATAGTTGCCACCAGTATCACGATAGCTGAAACGGATGTTACCGGTAATCTTCACATTATCCATCCGCTTTTCCAGCTTGGCAACTTTTACGCCCAAAGAATCCAATTCATCCGCAAACTCCGCCGCCAATTTGTCACAGTTGGCACCCTTGGCCATGGCTTTGGCCACAATCTGGGCCATCTCATAACGGGTCATCAGTTTATCCCCGCCAAAAGTGACGCCATAACCATCCACAACCCCGGAATTCGTCAACTGGGCAACCGCATCATAAGCCCAATGACCCTGCGGAACATCACTGAAGGGATTGGCCGCAAGAGCGCTGGTTGTAACACCCATGGCCATAGCCATAGCAACCAATAAAGATTTTTTCATAAAAATCCTCCTTAATAATATCCTCCGCCAAAAGGCGGTAGCATTTATTTATAACGATGAAAATTCACCGCTATGTCGGGTTGGAAAATTTCTTACAGTTTGTTTTTGTTCAATTTAGCGCTGAGATAATCACCCAGGGACTGCATGGCCTGTACCATCACAATCAATACCACCACCGTAATAATCATAATGTCCAAACGGAAACGCTGGTAGCCGTAGCGGATGGCCAAATCCCCCAGGCCGCCGCCACCCAGGGCTCCCGCCATAGCGGAATAACCGATCAAACTGATGATGGCCAGGGTAATGCCCAAAACGATGCTGTGCATGGCCTCCGGCAAAAGCACCTTTCGGATAATCTGCATGGGGCTGGCTCCCATGGCCTGGGCCGCCTCAACAACCCCCGGATCAATTTCCAAAAGGGAACTTTCAATAATCCTGGCTATGAAAGGCGCCGCACTGATGGTCAGGGGCACAATGGCCGCCGTAGTACCGATACTGCTGCCCACAATCAACCGGGTCAAAGGAATAATCGCCACCATAAGGATGATAAAAGGCGTAGAACGGGCCGCATTCACAATGGCCCCCAACACGCTGTTGATGGGCATATTGGGCAGAATATGGTTGGCACGGGTCACCGTCAGAATCACCCCCAGCGGCAAACCTATCAGGGTGGCCAAAGCCGTACTCACCAGCACCATGTACATGGTTTCCCAAAAGGCGTCAATCAATAATCCCCACATATCAGGACTCATAACCGATCACCTCCATCCTAACCTGCCGCTCGTTCAAATAATCGTGGGCCGCCCTGATGGCCGCCTCATCTCCGCTAACTTCCAAAATCAGGGTACCATAAGCCGTATCCTTAAGCTGGTCGATATTGCCATAAAGAATGGAAACATCCACCGCAAACTTTTTCACCATACCGCTGATGATGGGCTCCCCGGCTACATCACCGATGAAAGAGATTCGGGTAATCATCTTGGCGCCGGGCTGATAGGCCTCAGTCAAACGCATCTTCTGCACCATCTCCGGCAGTTCCGCATTAGTCACTGCCGCCGTAAAGGCCTTGGTGGTGGGATGCTTAGGGTTGATGAAAACATCAATCATCCTGCCCTGCTCCACAATCACCCCGTCCTCGATTACCGCCACCCGGTCGCAAATCTGTTTCACCACTTCCATCTGATGGGTAATCATCACAATGGTCAGATTCAGCTTCTCGTTAATCTCCTTCAACAGGGACAAAATGGATTTGGTGGTTGCCGGGTCAAGAGCACTGGTGGCCTCGTCACAAAGCAAAACCTTGGGATCGGAAGCCAGTGCCCGGGCGATGCCCACCCTCTGCTTCTGGCCGCCGCTTAGCTGGCTGGGGTGATAATCCCCCCGGTCCTCCAACTGCACCAGATCCAACATCTCGGAAACCTTTTTATCAATGAAAGTTTTATCCTTGCCTTGAATTTCCAATGGAAAAGCAATATTCTGACGCACGGTACGGCTGGCCAGCAAATTGAAATGCTGAAAAATCATGCCGATATGCTGCCGGGCCTGCCTGAGCTCCGTCTCCGTCATGGCGGTCATCTCCTGACCATCCACCGTCACCCTGCCCCCGGTGGGCCGCTCCAACATATTGATGCAACGGACCAGAGTACTCTTCCCCGCACCGCTGAGCCCGATAATACCAAAAATCTCCCCCTGCTCCACTTTCAGGGAAGTGGGCTTCAGGGCGGCAATATTCCCCGCCTTACTGTAATAGGTTTTCTCTACATTTTCCAGTGTAATCATTCTACTTTATAAACTCCGGTCCTTTGGTAATCACTTCGTTCAGGTTTTCCACCTTGATAACCTTCCATTCCTTATCCGGTTTCTGCAACATGCGTAACCTGATGGGCAACACTTCATTTCTTTGATTACCCAAAACCGCCTTCATCACTGCCACCCCGTTAAGATTGCTCTCTTCCTTGATGTCCTTCAGGGACAATTTGCCGGGGGTCTCTTCTTTCACTGCCGCGGCCTTGGCTTTATCCTCGTCCAACTCCGTAAAGAAGGTCTTTACCTTCTTGGTAACACCATCCACCAATTTTTCCTTTACCGCCGGCTCAATACCGGCTACAACCCCATCCACCACCTCATTGGCAACCTTTTCACCCAAACTCTTGGCCACTGCGGCACCGGCTTTCGTGCCAAAAATATTACCGATGGCATTGGACACCACAACCGCCGCCTTCTTCTTTACAGACTTTGTCTTCTCGCTAAGATAGATGGGGGCCAAATCGTCATAACCGTTCACAGCAATGGTTGGCACATCCACATATTTTTCAAACATGGGATAATCCTTCTTATAGTAGGCATAACCCGCCATACCCAGGGAATACAAAGGCGTCTTCGTAAAAAACATAAAGAACCAGCCCGCAACCAAAACCAGCAAAACAACCACACCGATTAAAATCTTCTTCATTTCATACCTCACTCAAACGCAATTTCCACAAAATAGATTTTATTCCCACGGGCTGAGAACTTTTCCTCATACTCCGTCTGGATCTCATTCACGACAGTGCTGTGATGCAAATCCCTCGTCAGGGTCAAAATTCTGGCCCCCACCGCCTCAATCTCCTCCAATGTGAATTCGAACAAATCCCTGTTGTCCGTCTTAAAACGAAGAGTGCCGCCCTTGGCCAAAAGTTTGGCATAAACGGCCAAAAACTTCCTGTGGGTCAGCCGCCTCTTGGCGTGCCTTGTCTTGGGCCAGGGGTCAGAAAAATTCAAATAAAGCTGATGAACCTCCCCTTCAGCAAACCACTCCAAAAGCCCCTCCGCATAGGCATGCACCACCCTCACATTCTCCAATTTGGCCGCCAGGGCGTCCCGGGCCGGATAAAAGGCAATGTCATGCTGGCTCTCCACCGCCACAAAACCGCACTCCGGATGCAGCCGGGCCATATTGATGACAAACCTCCCCTTGCCGCAGCCAATCTCCAGACACAACTTCCTGCCGGGAAAAACTTCCTGCCAACGGCCCTTAAACTTATCCAATTCGCTATCGAACAAAGTTTTGCCCCGCACCTCCGCCATGGCGGTTTCTATCCAGGGTTTCTTCCTCAAACGCATTTTCCTATTTCAGAAAAGGGCTTCCTCCGAAGCCCTTTAGTCCTTTCCTACTTTATCATCCTACGGGGATTGATCTGCTCACCCCACAAAATCACCTCATAGTGGAGATGGGGCCCCGTAGAAAAACCGGTACTGCCCACCCGTCCGATGAACTGACCCTTCACCACATAAGCATTAACATTGACAGCAATGGTACTCAAATGCCCATAGGCCGTACTGTAACCGAAATCATGCTCAATCTCGATATACTTGCCGTAGCCGCTGTACCAGCCGGCATGGGTCACACGGCCGCTGGCCCCGGCATAAACCGGCTCCCCATAAGGCGCGGCAATATCCAAACCGGGATGGAAATCCCCCCACTCACCGGTAACCGGATTCTGCCTGCGGCCGAAATCACTGCTGATCCAACCGTTGTCCACAGGCCAAATATCCGGAGTAACTTCCTTCTTATAGTTGTCCTGGTGAATGGCCTTATAAAGCTTTTTAACATCCTGCCTGTCCACTTCAATATTAAAGGCTAAATTGCTGTTCTGCTCTTCCAAAACCACAATTCGAGTGGACATAGTATCCCCGAACCCGAAAATCGGACCGCCCTGACCGCTCTTCTTGTCGCTCTCATCAGAAAGATTAGGGGCCTCCATCCCCGCCTTCTTCATCTCCCTCAAAACATCCTTCTTCAGCTTCTGCAATTCCGCCAACTGCTTCTGCACATTATCCGTCATGGTCTGCAAATCTTCAATCCGCTTATCCTGCATTTCCTTGGCCGCATAATACTCTTTCAAAGCGTCCCGATCCGCCCAACCGGTATAAATCACATAATACATGGCCCCCACACTGAAAGCAATAACCGCCACCAACAGGGCCATTGCGTTCAGCAAAGTACGAATCTGCTGGCTGTTGAAACTATGGTTGCTCATCTCTCCGCCATCATTGGGAACAACCATAACCGTATAGGATGAACCCTTTCCATCCAACATAGAATTAAGAAAACGCCAAACCGTCCTCAATCCGCTCATCATAAAACAACACCATATTCAGACCGGCACTTCCGCAATTTCTCCACCGGCATAGCACAACTCCACCGGTAATTGCAAAAGCTCCGTCAAATACTTCTCTGCCTCCTCACATTCATCTCTACGCATGGTGAATAGGATGCGTGCCTGCTCCCCGTAACTGACCTCCTTCACACGGTAACGGCCGTCACGATAAAGCAAATTCAAAACCTTACCCGCCTCCGGCAAAGCCGCCGAAAAAGCGAAATAACCCAACTCCACCCGCCGGGCCCGGCCTGCCTTTGCCAGGGCTTGGCTGACGGAACTGGTATAAGCCCGTACGAGACCACCGGCCCCCAATTTCACTCCGCCAAAATAACGGGTCACCACCGCAGCAACACCTTGAACCCCTGCCTTGCGCAACACTTCCAACATGGGAATGCCGGCCGTGCCGCTGGGCTCTCCGTCGTCACTGGAGCGTTGTGCCATCCCGTCAACAAGATAGGCACTGCAATTGTGGGTTGCGTCCCAGTACTTCTTTTTAACTGTCCTTATGAACTCCCCCGCCTCCTGCTCCGTACTTACCTTACACAAAGTACAAATGAAACGGGATTTCTCAATCACTATTTCGTTTTCAACATTCTTTTGAATGGTAAAAATATCCATAGGTTTTCGTATTATATATTATGTAAAAGGAAAAAGCAAGCAAATTATATTCAGATAAAATTTATATTCGGATAAAGTCAATCAAACAAAATCATTTTCCACCCTTCACAAAAATTCTCTCAAGAAAAAAGTTTGCAACGACAAAAAACGATTTTTCCGTTACGTAACATTTGGAAAATGTTACGTAACGCAACTTTCCCATTTTCACAAAACCAACAAAAAATCCCTCCGCTTTCATGCGAAGGAATTTTTTTATTTGCTGACTTTCGTATATCCTGACACCTGACACGTAATACCTGAATCCCCACTCTACCCACTACACTCTACCCACTATAATTCCCCTCGCTCCAGCCAATTTTTGATTTGCCGACGGGCCACCGCTCCCATCCTGCCATAGGTGGCCGCCGTAGGATGAACACCGTCCACATAGGCCCGGGCAATTTCCTCCGGATTCAGACCCACACCTTCCTGTAAATCGAGAAAATACAAGTCCTGCTGTTTGAGCAGTTTGGTTATTTCCGCCAATGCCCCATTCAATTCCGTCTCAGCACTTATCAGGGGCAGCACCAGGGCGAACCCCAATCCCCGTGCTTTAGCGAATTCAGCCGCCTTCATTATATCCCTGACCACCTGGTCCGGCCGCCGGCCGCAAAGGGCATCATTGGCCCCGCCCATAAAGATTATTGCCTCCACCTGTTCCGGCAGCATTATGTGGCTCAGCCGCCAAAAGATGTCGTCACAACATTCCCCGCAAACCCCATAATTAAAAAGCCGGAAGTCACCGCCCTGCTCCGCCGCCTTACACCAGCTGCACTCCGGGCCGAAAGGGAAACCTTCTATCAAACTGTCACCAAAACAGGCAATATAACGCATTTTTTCCTCCTCAAAGCATCTTTTTTCTCATCCCCACCAGTTCATATACCATATGTTTACACCATATTCTACCTTATTGTACAGTTGTTTGCAACACCGGGGCAAAAACCCTTTTTTATGCAAGATATAGTATTTTTTTCTTGCAAAACCACACCATCTATGGTATATTAAGTGGAATGTGTAAAGGAGGATGCTATGTTCAAAAAACTCCAGGGCGTTGAACTGGTACCTGAGTACAGGCACAAAAAGGCCAGCTTGTACCGACTGGACGCCAATCACTTGAATAACCGTTATTACATTGTCAGCAGCGAATTCACCTGTCGTCTCTTGAATTCCCCCGAAGTTGTAGGGTTTGAGTGTTACGACAGCATGTGTAACCCCACTAAAGTCGCCCTTGATTATCTCAACAAAAAGGGCATCATCCACGGAGGGGCCAGCGTGCTGACAATTTTACGTGGGGGGTTGAATTATCCCCTGGAGGAGTGCTGTTACCGCAGCGGCATCACCATCCACGATGTAAATTTCCTTTCCTGTGAACGGGTCTTTGACGGTGAGGTGATCGTGGGGCTGGATATCAAGTATAAAAAGCTGGATATCATCGACAAGGGAACCCTGATTATCGGCGATATTGTGGCCACCGGGGACACCATGGTGAAATGCCTGAAGTACGTGGTTAAGGAATACCGCAAGGCGGGGGCAAGTTTGCGCAATATCGTTTTCTTTACCATCGGCGGAAATATGGGTATCACCATTATGGAAAACCTGACCGAGGAATTGCAAATGTATTGGCCCGATTTTGAGGGTTTCTACTGCGTCTATCACGAGGGCATTTTCAGCAACTACACAGATAAGGGCGTGCTGGGGATCCAGCTCCCCTATGTGGACTTCTATTGGAAAGACGCCATCCTGGCTCCGGAGTACCGCCGCCAAACCTTAAATGACGATGATGCCCTTTTCGAAAAGTGTACCATCTATGACGGAGGAGCCCGGCGCTACGAGATTCCCGACCATTACCGGGAGGTCAGCGAATATTGGGAGAATGTGCTCAAGATTGCCGACAGCGTGGATTTCAAGGCCTTTACGGATGAAAAAATCGGTTACAGAACCCCCGTGGGCTATGGGGAGTGGCTGGAGCTGAACCACTACAATTCCCTGGACAGCGGCCTGACCCACGACCTGTATGAGCAGGAGCAGGCCTACTTGGAGAAGAACAGCCACCGTACATTGAAGGAGATTGCCGCAAGACGGCTGGAGGAATTCAATGCTGCGGTCAAAAAATACACAGTAAAGAACTGAATCAAATTTTTAGGAGGAAAAAATGGCTCACAAGGATGCGGATTATCAGAGTTGTGCGGTTCCCCAATCGGAACGCAGAGGTTATTTGACCATGTTTATGATTATGCTGGGCTTCACCTTTTTCAGCGCCAGCATGTGGACCGGTCAGGTGTTGAGCAACGGTTTGGATTTTAGCGGCTTTATGGGCGCATTGCTGTTGGGCGGCCTGATTCTTGGCCTCTACACCGGCGTGCTGGGCTACATCGGTGCGGAGAGCGGCCTGAGTTTGGACCTTTTGGCGGTGCGTAGTTTCGGCGTAAAAGGCAGTTACCTGCCCAGCGCACTTATCGCTTTCACCCAATGCGGCTGGTTCGGCGTAGGTCTGGCCATGTTCGCCATTCCCGTCGCCAAGGCCTGGTTCGGTGACGACCAGATGATTATGTATGCCCTGGTGGTTTTGGCCGGCATTTGCATGACCGCTTCCGCCTATTACGGCATCAAATCACTGACCATCATCAGTTATGTTGCAGTGCCCTGCGTGGCCATCCTGGGCACCGCCGCCATGATTTTGGCGGCCCAACAGGGCAACGGCACTTTTATTGAGAATTTTGCCAAATCCACCAGTGATATGGGCATCATCGGCGGCGCTGGCCTGGTTATCGGTTCCTTCGTCAGCGGCGGTACCGCCACCCCCAATTTCACCCGCTTTGCCAAGGGCAAATGGAACGGCTTCTGGACCACGGTGGTGGCCTTCTTCATCGGCAACAGTTTGATGTTCTTCTTCGGCGCAGTAGCCAACATTTATGTTGGCGGCAACGATATTTTCGATGTTATGAAAAACCTGGGTATGTTCTGGACCGCCATCCTGGTGTTGGGCCTGAACATTTGGACCACCAACGACAACGCCATTTATTCCACCGGTTTGGGCCTGGCCAATATTACCGGCCTCAGCAAACGCAGCATGGTGCTGGCCAGCGGCGTTCTCGGCACCGTGGCAGCGGTGTGGCTCTATTGGAACTTCTGCGGCTACTTGAGCATGCTGAACGCCACCCTGCCCCCCATCGGCATCATCCTGGCCCTGGGCTATTTCACCCACAGGGAAGATTACAACAATCCTGATTATGTGCCCGTATGTGTCAACTTCGGTGCCGTGCTGGGCGTAATCGTAGGTGCGGTTGTGGGCAACCTGACCAGCAACGGAGTCCTCAGCGGCGTACCCGCCATCAACGCCATGGTCACCGCAGCCATCATCTATTTCATTGGCGGTAAAATTCAAAAATAAGTCAAGACATAAAAAAAAGCAACCCGCTCAGCGGGTTGCTTTTTTTTATAAACATTGCTTAACCATTTCTCTATTTTTTATTGCCATATCAAGCAAACGACTAAGAAACGAAGTGTATCCTTTGCTGCCATAGAATTTTGCCTGCTGGATTGTTTGGCTCGAAAGCCGGAGGGAAACCGTTTGCTTAATCCTGTTCTGACGGTTAATGCGTCTGAATTCTGCCAACATCTCCGCTGTCATTTCCGGACTGTCATCATCAAAAACAGGTTCCCTTTTTTCAGCATTATGTAGTTCCTTCAATTCTTCATCACTTAAATCATATTCAATTTCATTCATCTTAATCTTCGCCATTCTCAAGATACCTCTCTTTCTCATCTTTTGTTGCCAATCTGGCAGAAATCAACCTGACATTATTTTCTTTCTTCAACAAACAAACGACAAACAAAATTTTTTTGATTTTACCGAGGACGTTATAACGGACCTCCTCGGAATGTTCGATATCTTCACGGATAAGCAGATTAGGGTCTTTAAAAACTTTAACGGCGGTACTGAAATGAATTCCGAGCTTGTTAAAATTTATTCTATCCTTGTTATCGTCCCACTCAAAAGACATGTCTTCAAAAATAAATTTTCTCTGCATCGGTCATTCCTCACAAATTGCATTTTACATCATTTCACAGCAAAACGCAATACATTTTAGATTGCGTTATTATCTGCTTTTTGCTATTTCACTGCATTTTTTATTCTTACAGTAATCACCAAATCCTTACCGTCAAGTTTATGCTTGTAGTCCGTCTCAATGCCGACCTTCTGCATAGCGTCCACCATCCGCTTAAAGGTATTCACATGAATCTGCACATTGCTTACCAAGGTTTTCCGTTGGGGCCTGGGTGCAGCGGTCTGGCACAGCTGCTCCACATATCTGTCCGTCTGCAGCACATTAAATTTGTATTGGGCAATATGCTTCAGGGCCTCCGGCCTTTGGGTTTCAGAAAGCCGCAACAAAGCCCGGGCATGACGCTCCGACAGGCCTGCCTGCAAAAGCCCATCCTTAATCTTCCCATCCAAACGCAACAGACGCAATTTATTGGCAATGGTGGCCTGGGTCTTGCCCAAATGCTGGCCCAATTCCTCCTGGGTAATGCCAAACTCATTCAGCAGCCGCTGCATAGCAGCGGCTTCCTCCAAGTAATTCAGATTGGCCCGCTGGATATTTTCTATCAGGGCAATTTCCGCTTTTTGCCTGTCGTCATATTCCCCCACCACACAGGGGACCGTCTTCAACCCCGCCAGTTTGGCCGCCCGGAGCCGCCGTTCCCCGGCAACCAGGGTATAAGTGCCCAATGGCGCCTCTGTCACCAGCAAAGGTTGCAGAACCCCGTAATGCTGGATGCTGTTTTTCAGATCCCTCAACTCATCTTCAGCAAACTGCTGCCTGGGTTGAAAAGGATTGGTTTTAATCTTATTGATACCGATTTCCAAAATGTTTTTCATAATGGCTCCTTTGCCGCCATCCCCGCTTTGCGGGGATATTTGTTTGGCGTAGTTTTTATTTTTTCTATAATCACCAAAGTCCGCCTGTCTGCAAGGTTTGGCAATTTGATGTCTTTAATTCCCGCTATTCTGCCGCCCAATAAAGCGATGGCCTGCTCCGCTTCCCGGATTTCCTCTGCCGCCTCACCCTTCATGGCGATGAACCTGCCCCCCACCTTCACCAGTGGCAAACAGAATTCCGCCAACACGTTCAGACGGGCCACGGCCCTGGCGGTGACAAAGTCAAACTGCTCCCGCAATTTTTTGTCCCGTCCCCCATCCTCCGCCCGGGCATGAATCCGGACAATATTTTGCAGACCCAATTCCCCTGTCAGAGTCTCCAAAAATTTCAGCCGTTTCGCCAAGGAATCCAGCAAGGTAATTTTAATACTGGAATCATAAATTTTCAAGGGCACACCGGGAAATCCGGCACCCGTTCCCACATCCGCCAAGGTGGCATTATGCATAGCCCCGTCATAAACAGTCAAGCTGTCAATGAAATGCTTCACCGCCACATCCTCCGGCTCCGTCAAAGCCGTAAGGTTCATAACCTTGTTGGTCTCCGTAAGCAGTTCATAATACCTGACAAACTGATCAATTTGCCGCTCCGTCAAAGTTATTTGGGCCTGTTTGATTTTGTCTAAAAATACTTCCTTAAACTCCATAAATATCTCTCGTCTGATACTTCTTATCCACCCCTGGAGAGGCGGGGGACCGACTCAGTTTTTAAGTGGCCAGTAGTGGAATAGCTACAGCACGCTCTTGACAAATTCAGCAAGCAACTATTCCACAAACTTTGAATCCCAAAGATAAACTACTCTATCACCATTATCAATGATCGCAAATTCAGAAATTCCCTGAGCTGTAAACAACTCGCCATCGCCCAACTCTTTAGCAGTCTTGTACTCACTTTTTTGTGAAAAAGAAACCACAACTGCCCAGCTATGATTTTTTCCAAATTTTCTACCTGCATGTAACATTAAATATCCTTGCGGATTATACCCTACTCCATGTGCGAGTCCCGAAATTCTAACTTTCTTTCCATCATAAATTTTCTTACATTTTTCATCTGGAAGGGTACTAATGTCATCGATTATTGAGCCGTCTGTACATACCATATCGGGTTTAGACACTAAATAACATACCGTACCTAAAACAATAATAATAATTCCCAAAAAAGATATCAAACAACCTTTTTTCATTATATTTCTCTCCCTTCTCTGATAATTTCATTTATCAACCTTTCCGTGGTCTGTAATTACCCTTATATCCTGACCTACCATTCTTTTTTCCTTTTGAATAACCATTATTCCGTGCATTTGCTTCTTTTATACCTTCACGAAATGCTCTGGCTCTAGCTTGGCTATTCTCTGTGTAGTAACCTCTGTTATAGGGAATAACAGAAGGAACAACAGTATGTGAACAATTAGAAAGTAAAAATAGAATTAATCTATCAGATATTAAAAGAAATAATTTAGAGAATATTAATTATATAAATAATTTAGCAGTAAAAAATATAAATGATCCAAAAATGTTAATAATTA
>JAKSOM010000080.1 GCA_024405585.1 Acidaminococcaceae bacterium
AGAAAATTTACATAGTCTCTAAGCAGACTAATTATCAAAAGAAAGATTATTATGCCGTATGAACGACGATTGCTACGTCCTGACCGGTGGCGTGCTTTGGGGCACCATCGGCGTTTTTGTACAAATGCTGGCGGCCTCCGGCCTCACCCCCATGGAAACCGTAACCGCCAGGGCTGCCGGTGCCGGCATCATTTTCACCCTGATAACCTATTTCAGCGACCCCAAACTGTTGCAAGTGAAACCCCGGGACTGGTGGATTTTTCTGGGCAGCGGCTGTCTCAGTTTGGCCGGCTTCAGCTATTGCAATTTCACTTGCATAACTCTGGGCGGCATGGCTACGGCGGCACTATTGCTCTATACCGCCCCCATATTTGTCATGCTGATGAGTTTGTTCCTCTTCCGGGAAAAACTCACCCTCCGCAAATGCCTGGCCCTGCTCTGCACCTTCGTCGGCTGTGCCCTGATTGTGGGCATATTTGAGCAGGGAATGAATCTGAACTGGGCCATTGTAATTTCCGGACTGGCCAGCGGAGTGGGCTATGCCCTTTATACCATTTTTACCAAATATGCGGTGCTCCGGGGCTATCACCCCCTCACCACCGCCACCTACACCTTTCTCGGCTGCGCTGCCACAGCCCTTCTGGTGAACGGCGGACTGGATTGCCAAAAAATTAATGCTCAGGGCTGGTTGGGCATCGCCGGACTTGTACTCATTTGCTCCTTGGGGGCCAACTACTGCTACACCAAGGGTCTGGCGGGTATTGACGCCAGCCACGCCAGCATCATCGCCACCATCGAACCTTTGGTGGCAGCCCTCTTAGGGATTTTGGTTCTGCAAGAACCCCTTTCCCTTTTCAAAATTATCGGTATGCTGCTCATCCTGACCAGCATAATACTGAGGTGAACATCAATGTTGTCGCAAAAAAACAGATTTAACCACAAATTGCGGCTCCGCCTTTTCGCCGACGGCATCGCCGTCGGCGTGCTTGCCAGCCTGGTCATCAGCTTCTTCCGCTATGCCCTGGAACTGGCGGAACAGTGGCGAAGTGTTTTCTATAGCCGGGTAACCCCCGCCTCACCCCAATTCTTCATCTGGCTTGGGGTTCTGGCCATTGTTGCCTATGTCCTCAACAAACTCACCCGCATAGAACCCCTGGCCTCCGGCAGCGGCATCCCCCAAGTGAAAGGGGCCCTGCTGAACCTCATCAAAATGAACTGGCTGAGGGTAATCTGGGTAAAAATTGCAGGCGGTGTGACGGGCATCGGAGCCGGCCTGTCCCTGGGCCGTGAAGGCCCCAGCATCCAGCTGGGTGCCATGACCGCCCAGGGCTATGCCAAAATGGCCCATCGCAACAATGTGGAAATGCGCTACCTCATCAGCAGCGGTGCGGCGGCCGGATTGGCCGCCGCCTTCAACGCCCCCCTGGCAGGGGTAATCTTCGCTTTGGAGGAACTGCACCACAATTTCAGCATGCCGGTACTTATACCCGGCATGGCGGCGGCCTTCGTCTCCACCTTCGTCAGCCGTACAATCTTCGGCGGCGGCTCCGTCTTTATCTTCCCGGAATTCCACACCCTTGAGCTCAGCCAATGCTATCTGGTAATCGGCACTGCCCTGGTGGCAGGATTGGCGGGCATCATCTTCAACCAGGGGCTTCTGAACATCAACAGATTCTACCGTCTGCCCCTCTTCCCCAACACCTTTAGCAAAATCATCTTTGCCCTCTGTGTTTCCGTAGCATTAGGTCTCACCTTTCCCCAAGTGCTGGGCGGCGGCAGCCAACTGATCAACTATCTGGCCCACAGCGCCGTATCCTTGGAACTGCTCCTGCTTTTTTTGGCAACCAAATTTCTCTTCACCCTCATCAGCTACGGCCTGGGCATCCCCGGGGGCTTCTTCCTGCCCATGCTGGTCATCGGTGCCCTCACCGGTGCGGTTTGCGGCAGAATACTCTTTGCCCTCGGTTTGATTGGTGCAACCAATATGCCCAACATCCTGGTCATCGACATGGTGGCCTTCTTCGCCGCCAGCATCCGTGCCCCCATCACCGGCACCATATTGATTATGGAAATGTCCAAATCCTACACCATCCTGCTCAGCTGCGGCATGGCGGCCATGATTGGCTTTGTCCTAGCGGAACTGCTCCGCTCCAAACCCATCTATGAGGCACTGTTGGAACAAACTTTGCACCAACAGAAATACGCCCAACTACTACAAAAGGAAGACCTTTCCCACCGCAACCACGATTTGCAGGAAGAGGACCAATACTACAACGAAGAATAAAAAGAAGGCCGTCGTCCCGGGGATGACGGCCTTCTTTTATATGCTGTTCAACACCGTAGCCAAAAACAGAAACTGCTGTTTGGCTATCTTATTCATAATGCTGTTCTGCTTGGTCAAAGTCCAAAACTCCATAGGAAAAGTCAGCTGCATGGTGGTCCACACATTGCTCCCCACCGGCACCCCTTTCTCCTTGCACATCTGCAGAAATTTTTCATACTCCAGCCGGTCATACCTGCTCTTTAGCACCACCAAATGATACTCCCCGTCCTTCTTCACAACCTGCATGGCCAATTCGTCAAAAAGTTTCTCCCCCTCCACTTCACTGCCTGCAACCAAATGCACCTTGCCGGCTCCGGAGGCCAGAACTTTTTGCACCCCATCCTTAAAAGCGGCCGTTTTGGAATTACTTACAATCTCCCAAGCCATACTCTTCACCCCTTAGCATACTTCTCCAACAGGGGAAGCAACACCCCGCCGGCCACATTTCCCAAGGAAATAATCACCAGGCAGCCCAATGACTCCAGGGGCTTGGCAAAAAGCATACCGCTGACTGACCAATAATACATATCCGCAATACTATGCTCAGTGCCGCACAAAATGAAACAGGAAACCCCCAGGAACAGGGCCAAATACTTACCCAAAGCATGCTTGCTGTTGGCATAAATATTAACGGCAATATAAATGAAAATATTGCACAAAAAACCCAACACGAACAAACTCAAAACGCTCTGCCCCATCTTGGCATTCACCAGCCCCAGGGCCGCATTGCTGATGCCCCCGGAACCGGCGATAACCGTCAGCCGTTCCAAAGTAGCCACCAGCACCGTCCCCAGCAGGTTCCCCAGCCAAACCAGGCCGCAGAACCCCATATAAGCCGGCTTATTGTCAAAAAGATAGCAAACCTTGCCGGTAAAAAGATGAAAACCCTTTTCCACAATCGTAAAAAGGCCGATGGTGAAAAGCAACGCTCCCACCACATTCCCCCCGGGAAACGCATCCTTGATACGCAGGAACACCGTACCGCCCAGAGAAATACAAATGCCTGCCAAAATACCCAAAACTAAATTTTTCATTTGAACAAAGTCCCCAATACTGTCCTCAACAATTTATTGCTGCCCTTGGTCATGGCAGTACTCAAAACCCGCTTGCCGAACTGGATAGCCACCTTCTCCGCCATGGATTGATTGGCCTTCCGCTGCCGCTCCGCCTCCCGCTCCTGACGGGCCGCATCTGCCGCCGCCTGCCGTTGGGCCCTGGCCTCCGCCGCCAACTGCTTGGCTTCCTCCTTGGCCGCCACAGCCCTATTGGCCTCCTCAAAAACCACACTCAGCTTCTCATAGGCGCTCTCCCGGTCAATGGGCTTAGCATACTTGTCATACAAAGGCGAAATAGCCACCAGCCTCTGCCGCAAATTCTCCGGCACCGCCTCCAACAGAGAACGGGGCGGCATCACCCAGGCACGCTGGGCCATGGTGGGCACACCCTCATCATCAAGCACGGAAACCAAAACCTCACCGGTCCCCAACTCCTGCAAAACCTGCTCCTCGTCCAACTGCGGATTGTGGCGGAAACTCCGGGCGGCCACCTTCAACCCCTTCATATCCTTGGGCGTATAAGCCCGCAAAGCATGCTGGAACTTGGCACCCAACTGGCTCAGCACCGTATCGGGAATATCGCTGGGCTGCTGGGTCACAAAATAAACCCCCACACCCTTGGACCGCACCAGCCGCACCACCTGCTCCACCTTCTGCAACAAGGACTTGGGCGCATCATTAAAAATCAAATGGGCCTCATCAAAGAAGAACACCATCTTGGGCTTATCCAAATCCCCCACCTCCGGCAACAGGGAATACACCTCCGAAAGCATCCACAAAAGGAAAGTGGAATACAAAAGGGGCTTTTGGAACAGCTCCACACAATGAAGAATATTGATGATGCCCTTGCCGGTAGCATCACAACGGAACCAATCGTTAATATCCAAAGCCGGCTCGCCAAAGAAAACATTGGCCCCCTGGTCCTCCAAACTCAAAAGCTCCCGTTGAATGGCGGCGATGGAGGCCTTGGCCACATTGCCGTAACTGGTCTTATAACGGTCCGCATTATCCCCCACATACTGCACCATGGCCCGCAAATCCTTAAAATCCAACAGGGCCAAATTCTCATCATCAGCAATACGGAAAACAATATTCAAAACCCCGGACTGGGCCTCCGTCAGCCCCAAAAGCCGGGAAAGCAAATCCGGCCCCATCTCGGAAACAGTGGTTCGCACGGGCAAACCGCCCTTGCCGAACACATCCCAAAACTCCACCGGATAGGCCTCAAAACTCCAGGGAATATCCAGCCCCAACTTATTATGCAAACGCTTCTGCATCCCCTCCAGCCCCTCGCCGGGCAGGGCCACACCGCTCACATCCCCCTTGATATCCGCCATAAACACGGGCACGCCCATCTCGCTGAAACTCTCAGCCAGCACCTTCATCGTCACCGTCTTGCCGGTGCCGGTGGCCCCCGCAATCAAACCGTGCCGGTTGGCCATCCTGGGATTCATCACCACAGAACCCTCTTTATTCTGGCACAGCCACAACCGATTCTTATCTTTCACATACATAGCAACTGCCCTCCTGTCGCACTCACAACACACATAGTAGAATTATATTAAAGTTTCTCAAAATTTGCAAATATTTACGTAAAATACTTGACACTTTGAGTACTCTGTTATAGAATATACCCCGTCGCCAAGCTGACGAAGTTTGGTAAAAACAAATTTGGTGGCTGTGGTGAAGTGGTTAACACGGCGGAT
>JAKSOM010000081.1 GCA_024405585.1 Acidaminococcaceae bacterium
TACCCAGAGCCAACCCGGCAGCCACCTGTGCCCCCGTATTGGTGGCATTGTTGGTCAAAGCATTAACACCCTTCAACTCTCCCCGATAAATTTCCGAACGGGTCTTCTTAATGATATCATTATAAGCCGCAGCACCTTCCAAAGTCATCTGGAACTTGGAACTGTCACTGCCCTTGGCTATGGCCGCCGCACCGCTGTAACTGCCAATGAAGGAACTGTCCAAAGCCCCAAGGTTCGCCACTCCCCCGTCCTGTTTCTCCCCATGCAAAGTAACCCCCACATCAGCAAAATTCGCCGTGCTACCCTTAATCCTGGTCCAGGAAACGGAACCGGCACCCGCAATCACTGCCTTGGGACTCTCGTGAGGTTTCTGTTGAGGATTTCCGGTTGTTCCCTGCTGTTTGTTAGTATTCTTCTTCGGCTCAGGGGTGCTGATACCGTGCCCGTCACCGGAACCGCCGCTGCCCGCACTCATCCCCGCCACCGTCAGATTGTTCATCACACCGCCGGTGGAAGCGTTCATATCCACCTTACACCCCTCACAAGAGCCCTGCAAAACATCGGCCTTTGTACCGCACTGAGCCGTATAAACATGCTTCCCAAGGGCCTCTTTCAACACGGTGCCATAATCCGCCACATCCTTTTCTTCCCCGTCCTTTTCCGCCCCCGTCTTATCACTGTCATTATCGGAAATCAGAGCCAAAGTATTAGTGTTATAGTTGATAATACCGACTGAAGCACCCACTACACCCCCCTGACCACCGCTAATATCACCCACCACGCTGGTGAGAATGGACTTATTGGCAGCGTTCAGCGTAAGTTTCTTCAAAGTAATAACCTTGGCCTCGTCATCAATGCTTACCAGGGCATTACTGTCCCCGCCCATATAAGATGTCATACCGGTGATACTTACCAGGGAGGATTTGCCTCCCCCAACCACTACTGAGATATTATTCAAATAATTATCAGCATCCACCTTCAGATTACCGTCAGCGGACAGATTTGCTCCCTCCGCAACCATTACTGTTGCCGAATCATGGTTCAGTTCCAAAGACACACTGCCACCCAATCCCGCCTTGCCTCCGGCCACATCGTCAAAACTGGGAACAAGTTTAAATTTGCCGTCAATGGCCACACTAATTTGCCTGTTTTTGGCGGCAACATTCATATTCTTACCCGACTTCAGTTGGGAATTCCTGCCGATTACCACTGCAGCATTATTCTTCAACTTCTGCACAATGACACTGCCGCTGGCAGTAACCGCCGTATCCTTGTTACCCTCCTTGGCTTTTACACAGCTGTTAACCTGAATTTGAGCATAGTTGGCCGCATCCACAAAACGCTCGCTGACAGTGTAAAGCCGACCAATCTGCACCTCCAAATTGGCTGTATTCTTCTGGATTTCCTCCTTCATCTTGGTATAATCCGCCTTTACCGCTTCCAAAACGGCATCAAGCTGGCCTTTCACACCGTTAATTTTACCCTTCAGTTGTTCCGTAATCCCCTTCAGCTTCCCGGCAAATTGCTGCAAAGCGTTATAATCCAAGTCATCAGAAAAATCCAAATCATCCAAATTGATGCCATCAAAAATATTCAAGTCAATCTTGTCAATTTTATCCTTGATGTCCTTAAAAGCCGCCTCCACAGATTTTTTGTAATTCACCAGCATTTCCTTAGTGGCCTTGGCTTCCTTCTCCACATCTGATTTCATCACCTTGTAACGGCTCCAATCGTAGGCACTATAAGCGTTCACATCCATAGTACCTGCAGTGGTCAGAGATGCATAATTCCCCTCAGCGGTTGTACCTGCATACAAAGTGACATTGCTGCTGTTGTCCAAAAGAATAACTCCAGCCGCACCGCTTGCCCCAACCTTAGCTTTTGTAAAATTCAAAAGGGTGCTGCGGGCCTTGATGAAAGTATCCTGAATCACACTGGAAGCGTTCAGAGTCAGACCATGTATAGTCACATCCTTCTCTGTCTTCTTATCTTTGTAGGTATTGTCGCTCCCGGACGTAAGCTTAGCTTTATTATAAATGTTCACATCCGCACTGTTATCAATATCCAATACCACCGCCGCACTGCCCAAATCCAAATTTTTGGACCAGTTGTCATCGGAGCCCCCGTTCTTGCCCTGTTTCTCAAACCCTTGATCCTTTATGGCCTTAGTTTCCGCCTCCGCCTGACCTTTGACCTTGTCAAAAATACCCTTAACGAAATCCGTACTTGCAGTACCCACCTTGGTTTTCTTGATTTTGGCTCCAATATTCCGCAAAAGTCCCTTGGCCTCCATCTCATCCTTACCCATGGCGTTATTGGCAGTAATATAAAGTTTCTCCGCCGTGTTGGAGGCGGCAATCCCCAATGTTCCTTTGGCGGTAATATCCCCGTAAATGTCCGTTACGGCCTCGGAATCCAAATCCAACCAATTGAAAGCCGTGCTGGAAACAGCTCTTTCGTCCTGCAGCACAATGGCCTCCATGTTGTTGGAATATTTAGTATCGGCCTTAATATTTACCACCCCACCTGTAATAATTTCACCCACATTTTCCGGCAGCACATTGCCCTCCTTATCCTTGGTGCCTGCCGGTCTGCCAACAATAACATTACCCTTATTGTACTGGGTTAAGAGATTGAGGGCCAAATTGAAATAGTTTGAACTGACTTCCTTATCCGTATTGATGGCGGTTTTAATGGTAGTATTATTCACCGCATCAGCTGTCAAACTGATGGTGCCCTTATCCCCTGCCGTCAGCTTGCCCTGAATATCTACCGTAGCATAATTCTCCACATTCTCCCACACCATACGGGTGTTGAAGGGTGGTTCCCACTTATCCGGGTCTTTACCGGGATCCCCTTGCTGATTGGCGTTATTATTGTTCCCATTCTCATTCTTTTCTTTGATAATGATTGCAGGCCCGGTGGAATAACTCATCTCCGCCTTGGCACTGGAAGTGGCAGCGGCAGTAATATTGCCCCCTGCCGTCACAGCAGCCCCGTCAGCCACCGTAATATTGGCATTTGCACTTACAAAACCGAAACCCACCTGAATCGCTTGAAAAAATTCCTTAACTTTAGCACCGGTGGTTATCTTGTCACCATCCGTGGGCTTCCCTTTCTTCTTACTGACCAGGGCACCGATTTTATTTGCCACATAACCCCAATAAGTATCATTCTGAGTAAGAACATTCACAATGCCCATGGCCTCTGATGCCTTGAAAGCTGAAGTTGAAGTGGCGGTCAAAGCGATATTCCCAACCGCTTCCACAGCCCCGCCGTCCAAAGAAATGGTGGCCTCCGTATTGGCAAACAAACTGCGATAGCTGTCCTTGGCCGCCTGCCGGTTCAAAGTTGCCTCTGCAGACAGGTTCACATCCCCCGCAGAAGTAATCTTACCAGCTGCCAAAGTGATGGAAGCACTGGCAGTGTCATTGGCCGTAATCCCAAAAATTGTCTGTAAAATACTCATACCCAAACCGGTCTTGGGATCAAGGGCCAGATAACTGGCAATGCTGCCGGAGGATTTGTTCAAATCATCCGCCTTGGCAGTAATCTGAATAGCACCATTTCCCTTAAGACCGGAAGCATCCGTAAACACCAAATTGCCCTTATCATCCTTAGCGGCTGTCAGCACCTTGTCGCCGCCCTGGGCACCGCTCAAATTGTCCACGTTAACAATGCTGCTGAAATCCACACCTGTTTTCAGCTCCGCACCGTCTTCAGGAATACCCAGTTCATCAGCACCCACCGTAACATTGGCCGCCTGCAAATTGACACCCGTAGAAGTCCGCACCACACCACTGACTACAATGGAACCGGAAGCGTTCAAAGGCACAGCGGCCTTCACCATCATATTTTCACGGGAAAGATTTTTCTCGCTGACCTCCTTGCCGTCCATAGTTCCCGCCAGCCACAAATCATTAAGATTCTTATCCTCCCCGGAAATCTTTAACTTATGTGCCCAACCGTACTTGGAGTCATCCTCCTTCGTTCCGCCATTGAACTCCGTCTTGATACCGCCGTCCTTGGCATCATCCGTCTCGTCCGACTTGTAAGAATACTGCTTGGTGAAAATGTTATATGTTACATCAACTTCCTTCTCCTCCTCCTTCACCTTATCCTTACCTTCGGCATCCTTGACCCGCTTACCGTCCTTATCCACTTCGTAAAATTTGACTTTTTTCTTTTCCTTGTTGATGTATTTGAAGAAATCCTGGGCAGGTGTCATAACCGTCAGGGAGCCGGCGTTAATAGCACCGCTTGAACCCACCGCCATACCGTTGGAACTGATAAAATAAAGATTACCGCCAATCTTACCGTTACGAAGAGCGTTTACCGTACCATTGATGTTGATTTTATCCTGCACCATATTCAGCAGATTGTTCGCATGCACATTTTGATCTTTTTGGTTGAACCGCAAATTGGCAATGTCGCCCTTTTCCACATTGAATTTTTGGAACACATTCACACCGGTCTTGTTGTCCGAACTCATCTTACCCACATAAATATCCGTAACCTTACCCTTGGTAACATTTGTGCCCCCGTCAATACGGACATACTCCGAAGCCGCATAAACAGGACTGAAAGACGGCCAGGCAATCACCCCCGTCACTAAGAAAGTCAACACCGCTTTTTGCAGCAAACTCTCCTCTCTTTTCCTATTTCCACCAAAAAATTTAGAACCCCTGTACATTGTCATAACAAGCCCCTCCATTTGCAATCACTACAATCTTACAAAACACGCACAAATTTACAAGCGTAAACATGTATATACTATAACTTGTTATTTGTTCTGTCAATCTTCATTTTTTCTTTTAATGTCATGCTTAAAAAGAGGCGTTGTTGCTCCGCTCCAGGTTTCAGCCATCAGTGTTCAGGGTTGAGGGAAGTCAGCAGTGTGCGGACGTTTGGTTTTCTTGTCGTCACCCCACCACCGCCAACACGCTCCCTTAGGCGGTCCCCCGCCCCTCGTATAATAGAGTCATAGCAAAATATGCTATAATGCAAAGG
>JAKSOM010000082.1 GCA_024405585.1 Acidaminococcaceae bacterium
ACGGAAATTGGCCTTAACCGGACGCTCGATAGTGCGGCTTGACGTATCTTGTTTCAAACCTACCATGCCCGCCAACTGTGCCATTTGTTGCTGATTACCACGGGCGCCGGAGGTGGCCATCATATTCACACTGTTGAATTTATCCATGGTATGCTGCAACAGGGAATCCGTAACCCTATCCTTGGCCTCTTCCCAAAACTTAATGGTCTTTTCGTAACGTTCCTGGTCAGTGTACAAGCCATGACGATAAAGCTGGGTAACCTTTTCCACCCTTTCTTCTGTTGCTTCCAAAATTTCCTGCTTATCCTCAGGAATCTTAATATCACTGGTGGCTATGGAAAGGCCTGCACGGCAAGCATAATCGTAACCCAAATTCTTAACAATATCCAGCACTTCCGCCGTGCCCAAATTGCCGAACAACTTGTGTGCCTTGCCTACCAATTTGCCCAACTGCTTCTTGTCGATACACTGAATCAAATTCCAACCGTTTTGCTCCTCATGGAAGAAACGCATCTTCTCCGGCAACGCATAATTGTAAATGAGGTTGCCCACCGTGGTATGAACCAAAACCATGGTCCTATCTTCACTGACAGGAGCACCCTGCTCGGACAAAGCGTTGTCAATATCACGCTTGGGAATATAAACATCTACAGGTGCCTGCAAACCAACCTCGTGGTTATAATAAGCCAATTCTGCCTCATCCCTGTTGCAGAAGCGTTTGCCTGCACCATAACCCTCACCCTTGCCGTCATCACGGACAATGGTCATATAATATGCACCCAGCACCATATCCTGAGTAGGAACGGCAATAGGTTTGCCTTCCTTGGGGGCCAAAATATTATTAACGGAAAGCATCAGCATCCTCGCTTCCGCCTGGGCTTCCAAACTCAGAGGAAGATGCACTGCCATTTGGTCACCATCAAAGTCCGCATTAAAAGCAGTACATACGAGAGGATGCAACTTGATGGCACGACCTTCGGAAAGAATGGGTTCAAAAGCCTGAATGCCCAACCTGTGCAGCGTAGGCGCACGGTTCAACAATACAGGATGGTCCTTGATTACCTCTTCCAACACGTCCCATACGTCATTGGTGGCACGCTCCACCATACGTTTTGCACTCTTGATATTTTGGGCCTTGCCACCAACAATCAACCTTTTCATTACGAAGGGTTTGAAAAGTTCCAAAGCCATCTCTTTTGGCAAACCGCACTGATGCATTTTCAACTCCGGCCCAACCACAATAACGCTACGTCCGGAATAGTCAACACGCTTACCCAACAAATTCTGACGGAAACGTCCCTGCTTACCCTTTAACATATCGCTCAAGGATTTCAACTCCCTGTTGCCGGGACCGGTTACCGCCCTACCACGGCGGCCGTTATCAATCAAGGCGTCCACCGCTTCTTGCAACATTCTCTTTTCATTACGAATCATAATGGAAGGGGAATTGAGTTCCAGCAAACGTTTCAAACGGTTATTCCGATTAATAACACGCCGGTATAAATCATTCAAATCACTGGTGGCATAACGTCCGCCATCAAGGGGAACCATAGGGCGCAAATCAGGAGGAATGACCGGAACAACATTAAGGATCATCCACTCAGGACGGTTGCCGCTACGGCGGAATGATTCACAAGCCTCCAAACGGCGGATGGCCTTGGCCCGCTTCTGTCCGGAACTGTTCTTGTATTCTTCCCTGAGTTCCGCACTCATCTTGTCCAAATCAATTTCCTTCAGCAATTTTTCGATTGCCTCAGCACCCATGCCGGCTTCAAAAGTATCTTCACCATATTTTTCCACCGCATCCTCGTACTCAAAGTCGTCCATGAGTTGCATCTTGTGCAAATCCGTATCCTTGGGATCAGTTACAATATAGTTGACGAAATAGAGAACTTTCTCCAAATTCTTGGGCGTAATATCCAGAATCAGTCCCATGCGGCTGGGAATCCCCTTAAAATACCAAATATGACTGACAGGAGCCGCCAATTTGATATGCCCCATCCTTTCACGCCGCACGTCCTTACGAGTTACCTCAACACCGCATTTTTCACAAACAATACCTTTGTAACGAATGCGTTTATATTTGCCGCAATGGCATTCCCAATCCTTGGTAGGTCCAAAAATCCTTTCACAGAAAAGACCGTCCTTTTCCGGTTTTTGCGTACGATAGTTGATAGTCTCAGGTCTGGTCACCTCCCCATGGGACCATTTAAGAATGGTCTCCGGAGAAGCCAAACCGATCCGCATAGAGTCAAACTTATTAACATCCAACATTCCGCTCACTCCCCTTCCTCAGAATCAGAGTCAATCACACTCATGGCGCTGGAGCCAAGTTTGCCCTCATTGCCAAAATCATTGACTTCCTGTTCTCTCATCATCTCTTCAACCTCATTGGCGTTTTCGTCCTCCCTCTCCTCGTCCTCGTAGTCCTCCGTCCTGTAGGTATTGATCTTACGCCGACGGCCAAAGTCATCATCACCCTGCTCCAGGGAAATCTCATCACCGCAATCATCCATAACCTGCATATCTAAACCGATGGCCTGCAACTCTTTTACCAATACACGGAAGGATTCAGGAATACCGGGTTCGGGGATGTTCTCACCCTTCACTATGGATTCGTAGGACTTGACCCTACCCGTCCTGTCATCGGACTTCACAGTAAGAATTTCCTGCAAGGTGTATGCGGCGCCATAGGCCTCCAATGCCCAAACTTCCATCTCGCCGAATCTCTGACCGCCGAACTGCGCCTTGCCGCCCAAAGGCTGTTGAGTAACCATGCTGTATGGTCCAATGGAACGGGCATGAATCTTATCATCTACCAAATGATGCAGTTTCAACATATAGGTCAGTCCCACGGTTACCGGGTTATCGAAGGGCTCGCCAGTCCTACCGTCATAAAGCACCGTCTTGGCAGTCTCAGGAATATCACCCAACTCCAAGGCCTCCGCAATATCCTTCTCCTTGGCTCCGTCAAAGACAGGAACCGCCACCTGCACCGCACGGATGCTTTCATTGCCAAACTTGCTTATTTCAACAGTTTCAGGAATACCGAACTTCTTGACATCATAGCCATGTTCCTGCAACTTCTTGGCCACCGGCAAGTTGAGGAGATCTTTTGGGGTCACATTGCCTTTCTTTTCCTTGGTCAAATCCTGCAATTGCCTTTCAATCTGCATACCCAGAGAACGGGCAGCCCATCCCAAGTGGTTTTCCAAAATCTGACCGATATTCATACGACTGGGTACACCCAAAGGATTCAACACAATATCCACCGGTTCACCAGTAGGCAAGAAAGGCATATCTTCACGAGACATAACCCTGGACACTACACCCTTGTTACCATGGCGGCCCGCCATCTTATCACCTTCGGAGATCTTGCGTTTCTGAGCAATATAAACCCTTACACAAGTGATGACACCGGGTCGCAGGTCATCCTTGTTCTCACGACTGAAAACCTGCACATCCACAACCTTGCCCGCCTCACCATGGGGAACCTTGAGGGAAGTGTCCCGCACCTCCCTGGCCTTCTCACCAAAAATGGCCCGAAGCAGCCTCTCTTCAGCAGTCAAATCGGCTTCACCCTTGGGGGAAACCTTACCCACCAGAATATCTCCGGTACGCACATCCGCACCCACACGGACGATACCCCGGTCATCCAAATCCTTAATCGCATCATCACCAACGTTAGGAATCTCTCGGGTTATTTCCTCCTTACCCAACTTGGTAGTTTCAATAGCTTCACACTCATATTCTTCGATGTGTACACTGGTGAAAATATCCCTCTTGACCAAATCTTCATTCAACAGCACCGCATCTTCGTAGTTATACCCTTCCCAAGGCATATAGGCCACAATAACATTGTGCCCCAATGCCAATTCACCATGATCCGTTGACGGACCGTCCGCAATAACCTGGTCGGCCTCCACATGGTCACCTGCAAAAACAATCGGTCTCTGATTGATACAGGTTCCTTGATTGGAGCGGCAAAATTTCAACAAGTGATAAGTATCCGCCTTACCCCCGTTGTCCGGCTTAATCGTAATTTCCCTGCCTTCGACCTTGGTAACCGTACCCGCATGTTTTGCCAATACACAAACACCGGAATCGGAAGCCACCTTATACTCCATACCGGTACCTACCACAGGAGCCTGGGTGCAAAGCAAAGGCACGGCCTGACGCTGCATATTTGCACCCATCAAAGCACGGTTCGCATCATCATTCTCCAAGAAAGGAATCAGGGCCGTAGCGATGGATACCACCTGTTTCGGGCTTACATCCATATAGTCCACTTCCGCAGGAGGCAAACTCAAAACATCATCCTTGCGACGTGCAGTTACGCGCTCATTTTTAAACACGCCCTTCTCACTCAGGGGTTCGTTGGCTTGAGCGATGATGTAGTCATCCTCCACATCCGCAGTCATATATTGCACCTCTTCGGTAGCACATTTCTTAACCTTGTCAACCTTGCGGTAGGGTGTCTCCATAAAACCGTACTGGTTAATTTTTGCATAGGTGGTAAGGGAACCAATCAAACCGATATTAGGTCCTTCCGGTGTCTCAATGGGACACATTCTTCCATAGTGGCTGTTATGCACGTCCCGGACTTCAAAGCTGGCCCGGTCACGGCTCAAACCACCAGGTCCCAGGGCAGACAAACGACGTTTGTGGGTCAGTTCCGCCAATGGATTATTCTGATCCATGAACTGGGACAGCTGGCTGCTACCGAAGAATTCCTTGATGGCAGCCGCCACTGGACGAACATTAATCAAAGCATCGGGGGTGACACTCTGAGAATCCTGGGTACTCATACGCTCACGAACAACTCTTTCCATCCTGGCAAAGCCAATACGGAACTGGTTCTGCAACAACTCTCCCACGCAACGTACACGACGGTTGCCCAAATGATCAATATCATCCGCCGGACCATTGACGTGATTCAGACGGATCAA
>JAKSOM010000083.1 GCA_024405585.1 Acidaminococcaceae bacterium
GCAAGGGCTCCGGGTCAATAACATCCGCAGCAGCATAACGGATGACCCCATTTTTCAGTGCTTCATAGAGGGCCTCCGTATCCACCACCTTCCCCCGGGCCACATTTATCAGTGCAGCCGTAGGTTTCATCATGGCCAGAGTATTGGCGTTTATCATTTTTTCCGTCTCCGGTGTAAGTGCTACGGAAAGCACCACAAAATCTGCCCGATGCAAGAGTTCCTCCAACTCCGCATAGGTGGCTCCAAACCGGTCCTCATCAGCCCTTTGGTGCTTGTTAAAATAAATAATTTTCATTTTGCTGGCCCTGGCCCGCAAAGCGATTTCCCCGCCAATACTGCCCATGCCGATGATTCCCAAGGTTTTGCCCGCCAAACTGGTGTTGACTCCAAAAAATTCCCTGCGTCCCCAGCGGCCCGCATGAACAAAAGCATTGGCCCTGACAATCTGTCTGGCCGCATCAATAATCAGGCCATAGCCGATATCCGCCACCCCATCAACGGATATCCCCGGTGTATTGGACACTTTAATGCCACGGCTGCGGCAATAGTTCATATCCACATGGTCATAACCCACGGAAAACAGACCTATCATTTTCAATCTTTTCCCCACCGCCAAATCATCATTGCTGATGGGAAAAACCCTGGATACAAAGAGGGCATCCGCATCCGCCAGTTCTTTGAGATATTCCTCTCTCGTGAGTTTCTGTTTTTGCTGATGAACCAGTGTCACCCTGTCTTTCAAATATTCGTAGGCACAAGGACGGATGGGTCCCGTAACAAGAACCTTATATTGTTTCAAATCCATAATTTTGCTCCTTTCAAATTTTGCTACCCAATTATACCACAAAAAAACCCCGGCCAGGCCGGGGTTTTGTAATTTGTTGATTAGAACATTCCCAGAAGGATGCCGCCGAATTTGGCAATAACGGGAGCAAACACCAAAGACACGATGGTCATCAGCTTAATCAAAATGTTCATGGCCGGTCCGGAAGTATCCTTGAAGGGATCACCAACGGTATCGCCGGTTACGGCTGCTTTGTGGCAGTTGGAACCCTTGCCGCCATGTACGCCGGATTCAATATACTTCTTGGCATTATCCCAAGCGCCGCCTGCGTTGGCCATAAGAGTAGCCGCCGAGGCGCCGCTGGCCAGAGCGCCGCCAATCATGCCGCTCAATGCTTCGGTACCGAAGAGGAAGCCCATTACCAGGGGAGCAACAATGGCCATAACACCGGGAACCACCATTTCGTGAAGAGCTGCAGCGGTGGAAATTTCTACGCATTTGCCGTATTCCGCTTTAGCAGTACCTTCCAACAAGCCGGGAATCTCACGGAACTGACGGCGAACTTCCTCAACCATCTGATAAGCTGCCTTGCCTACGGATTCCATAGTCATAGCGCCAAAGAGGAAGGGAAGAGTTGCGCCGATGAAGAGACCGATCAAAGTTACGGGGCTGAGCAGGTCAATCTTTTGCAGATTTACAACATGGGCATAAGCACTGAAGAGCGCCAATGCGGTGAGGGCTGCAGAGCCGATGGCAAAACCCTTGCCGATGGCAGCGGTGGTGTTGCCAACACTGTCCAAAGTATCAGTAATTTCACGAACTTCAGGAGGCAGTTCGCTCATTTCCGCAATGCCGCCTGCGTTATCGCTAATGGGGCCGTAAGCATCCACTGCTACGGTCAAACCGGTGGTGCTCAACATACCTACTGCAGCCAAGGAGATGCCGAAGAGGCCCATTTCAGGTCTTTGGGTACCGCCCATGCAGAAGAAGGAAATAATTACGCCCAGGCAAATCAATACCATGGGGATGAAAGTGGAATACATACCTACAGCCAAGCCGCTGATGATGACGGTGGCATGACCGGTTTCAGAGCTGTCCGCAATCTTCTTTACGGAGCTGTAGTCAGCACTGGTGTAAATTTCAGTAACCTTGCCAATAGCCAGGCCCACAACCAATCCGGAGGCGATGCTCAGGAAGGGAGCCAAACCGCCCAGAATGGAATTGCTGAAATAGTAAGCGGCAGCAACAGTAACCACACCGCCCACGTAAGTGCCGTTGTTCAAAGCGGCCTGGGGATTGCTGCTCTTGCTGTTGCGGGCAAACATAATGCCGATGATGGAAGCGATGATGCCGATGAAGCTGAGGGTGAAGACGAATTCCACGCCTTCCCCGCCGGGATAAGCAACCGCACCCAAGGTAATGGCGGAAATAATAGCACCAACATAGGACTCGAACAGGTCCGCACCCATGCCGGCCACGTCACCTACGTTGTCGCCTACGTTGTCGGCGATGGTAGCGGGGTTACGGGGGTCATCCTCAGGGATGCCTGCCTCAACCTTACCTACCAGGTCCGCACCCACGTCAGCGGCCTTGGTATAAATGCCGCCGCCCACACGGGCAAAGAGGGCGATGGAACTTGCGCCCAGGCCGAAACCGGTAACAATATCCACATCACCAAAGGCAGCATAAGCCAAAGATACGCCTGCGATACCCAAACCAACTACGCAAAGACCCATAACCGCACCGCCGCTGAAGGCGATTTTCAGTGCCTGGGGCATGCCCTGTTGGGCTGCAGCAGCCGTACGGACATTGGCTTTGGTGGCAACAACCATGCCGAAGTACCCTGCCAGGATACTGAACACGGCACCGCCAATAAAGCACACTGCGGTCAAAACGCTCAAGAAAGCGGCAATAACGGCAGCCACTACTACGACAAAGATACCGAGGTATTTGTACTCACGGTACAGGAAGGCCATTGCACCTTCATGAATATAACCGGAAATTTCTTGCATCCGGTCATTGCCGGCATCCGCTTTGCTGATGGCACTGCTCAACATGGCGGCAGTGGCCAAAGCGATTACGCCGACAGCCAAGGAAATCATTAAATAGTTCATTTTCCTTCTCCCTTAAAATTTTATTACATATTCAATTTTGCCAGGGCCAAAGTGACCAGGGCAAAAAGTACGCCTAACACAACGGTAGCTTTGCTGAGGATGGTGTCCAAATCATTCCCCTTCCCCATAAAACTCCCCTCACTGCCGCCAAAAGTGCTCCCCAGCCCGGCCTTGCCGGATTGGAAGAGAACGGCCGCTATGATTGCCACGCTAATGATGGCATCCGCCACCATAAGGATTTTTTCCAGCATCTGATACCTCCAGAACCAATGTCAGATAACAAATGTATATTATATTACTTTATCAATGATTTTACAAGAGGATTATTGTTTATTTCGCCTTATTTCGCCACCACATTTACCAGACGGCCGGGAACCGCAACCACCTTGAGAACCTTGGCGCTGCCGATGCACTTCTTCACATTTTCGTCCGTCAGGGCAATCTTTTCCAGTTCCTCCTTGGTGGAATCCGCAGCCACAGTCAGACGGCCACGGACCTTGCCGTTGACCTGCAAAACGATTTCCACGCTGTCCACCTTGGTGGCCTCTTCGTCAAACTTGGGCCAGGGCTGGTTGTAAGTAGAACTGTCCCCATCCACCACATTGCTCCAAAGTTCTTCCGCAACATGGGGCACAAAGGGCGAAAGCATCAAAAGCAGATTGCGGATGACTTCATAAATCAACCCCTTATTCGGCTCGGCAACTTTCTCCTTGTAAATATACAAAGCATTCACCAATTCCATAAGAGTGGAAATGGCGGTGTTGAAATTAAAACGTTGACCGATATCAAAGGTCACCTTCTTAATGCTGCTGTGGAGAATGCGCCGCAATTCCCTATCTGCACCGGAAAGGTTACTAACATCATAACTTGTAACCTTCTCCGCCATAATATTTTCGTAAGCGGCCACAATACGCCATACCCTGTTCAGGAAACGGTAAGCGCCTTCAACTCCCTTGTCGCTCCAATCCAGTTCCCTCTCCGGGGGAGCCGCAAAAAGAATGAAGAGACGGGCCGTATCCGCCCCATATTTTTCCAGAATTTCTTCCGGGCTGACCACATTCCCCAGGGACTTGGACATCTTGGCCCCGTCCTTGATAACCATGCCCTGAGTCAAAAGATTTGTGAAGGGCTCATCATAATCCACCAGCCCCGCATCCCGCAGGACTTTCAGGAAGAAACGGCTGTAGAGCAGATGCAAAATGGCATGTTCAATGCCGCCGATATATTGGTCAACGGGACCCCAATAAGCATTCTTTTCCTTGGCAAAGGCCGCCTTGTCGTTGTGGGCATCCGTATACCGCAAAAAGTACCAGCTGCTGCAAATAAAGGTGTCCATGGTATCCGTCTCACGGGTGGCATCCGCCCCGCACTTGGGACATTTGCAATGTACAAAGTCATGGCTGGTAGACAGGGGGGACTTGTTACCCGCTTCAAAGGAAACATCCTCCGGCAGCAATACGGGCAACTGCTCCTCCGGCACCAATACTTCCCCGCAATTGGGGCAATAGATGACGGGGATGGGGGCGCCCCAATAACGCTGACGGCTGATGAGCCAGTCACGCAGGCGGAAATTCACCCTCTTCTTGCCAAAGCCCTTCTCAATGGCTTCCTGGCTGATGGCCTCCATAGCGGCGTGCATCTCCATGCCGCTGAATTTGCCGGAATTGATAACCTGGCCGTCCTTGTCCTCATAGGCACAGGTCATCTCCTCCAAAGTCAGCACCCTGTCCTTGGGGCTCACAACGGGAATAATATCAAGGTTATATTTCTTGGCAAACATCCAATCACGCTGGTCGCCGCTGGGCACGCCCATTACGGCGCCAGTGCCGTAGTCGTAAAGAACATAATTGGTAATCCACAGTTCCGCCTTACGGCCGTTGAAGGGGTTAATGACATGGCAACCGGTAAAGATACCTTCTTCAGAGATGGTCAGTTCCGTTCCCCAGCCGCCGGCGCCGCTGGAAACCTCAAACTGCAGACCTTCCAGATTCACCAGACTTATTTTCGGAGCCGAAGGCGTCGGTTCCGG
>JAKSOM010000084.1 GCA_024405585.1 Acidaminococcaceae bacterium
CCGGAATAGTGGCCAAAAACACTGGTGCCAATCTATGCTCCGTCAAAGCATTGGTAACAATAGTACTGCTGAGCACCACTCTCCGAATTTCCTTGGCCGAATCCCCGATTACCAAATCCAAAGCAGCCAATATTCCCTGCAACACATCTTCATGGGTGGTGGCGGTTTTGGCCTGAGCCAAAACCTGTCCCTTGTCGATCAAAACCCCGTCCGTAAACGTGCCTCCCACATCTATTCCCAGTAACATTTGTTACACCTTCCTTTGCTTTTTCTACATTATAACACATTCTGCTATACAAACAACCACGCTGTGCTATAATGCGGCCAACAAATCTAAGGAGGAAATAATCATGGCTAAAAATCTGTGGTCCCTTTACAAAGAGCTGAACAAACCTGAATACAAATGGGTTGACCTCAGCCATCCCCTGAACAGCAAAAGTCCCTGCTGGTCGGGCATCCCCGCCGGCTCCGTGGAATTGAACAAAGTCGTCTTCGATTGGGGCAACCCCATGTTGGAATGCCTGATTGAGACCTACAAATTCCCCGGCCAGTTCGGCACCCACATCGACTTCCCCAAGCATTTCATCAAAAAAGGCAAATCCAGCGAGAAGTTCGGTCCGAAAAACATGGTCTACCCCCTCTGCGTAGTGGATATTACCAAACAGGTGAAGAAAGACAAAAACTACGCCGTCACAGTTGAAGACATCAAGGCCTATGAAAAGGAATACGGCAGGATTCCCGATGGTGCCTTCGTGGCCCTCCGCACCGATTGGAGCAAGAAATGGCCCGATATGAACAAACTCAGCGGCATTGCCAAGGACGGCAGCGAAAATTTCCCCGGCTGGTCCCTGGAAGCCCTGAAATACATCTATGAAGAACGGAATGCCGCCGCCAACGGTCACGAAACTCTGGATACGGATGCCTCCAAACTGGCTGCAGCCGCCGGGGATCTGGCCTGCGAACGCTATGTTCTGAAAAAAGGCAAACTGCAAATCGAAGTTCTCTGCAATCTGGATAAAGTCGCCCCTGCCGGAGCACTGCTCTTTGCGGCCTGGCCCGCTGTAGAGAAAGCCACCGGTATGCCGGTACGGGCCTTCGCCATTCCCCCCGTTGAATAAAACACAATGGTCCAAAAAAAAGACGTATAGCAAAAACTCCGAAAATCGGCCGATTTTTGAAAAAAATCGGCCGATTTTCACGCTTTTCTAAAGGGCATTCAAAAAATCCGTAAACAATCCTTTTACACAGGCCGTTTACGGATTTGTTTTTTTATTGTCTAACAGCTTTCCTCCAATTCGCCACGATGCAAATTTTCGTGGTACTCTTGATTCTTCCGCTCCACCTCCCTGATGTAGCGGTCATGACCGGAAAGAGCGGCGAAAGCCGAAAACTGGGCAGCCCTGGCCATCCGGTCCGCAGGAACATGATTTTTCACGCCCACATATTCCAAATTGACGATTTCCTCATATTTCTTGTCCATACCATCACCCCTACGCCTTATGCCCGCCAATTTGGGCATTCCGTTGTCTGGCAGTAGCCCCTTCCTGCAGGTCGGAACCCTTCAAAAGGGCGTTCTTGCCGTATTTGTGCTGAATTGCCAAAACCGCCCGCTGACGGTTGGCTTCCCTAAGAAAATTCATTTCATCCATATCAGCAAAAGTTTCTGCAAACAAACTCATCTGTTCCGATGTTTTTCTGGGTTCATCCCCCTTGCAGAAAACATGGTTGGCTATCACATTAAGCCGTCTGACCAATTTTCCCCGGTCCACAATTTCTGCGTAAAGGCCGGTTACCTTCTCCAAAATTATTTCCCGGGAATTATTGTAGCCGCCAAGATTGACCGAACCGTGTGCAGGGGTGGGCAAAGCACCATATTTGCCGTTGTACCCCACGTGCAAAACCATTTGGTCACAAACAAGATTCTTGCTCAACAAATCCAGCACCAGGGCATCCGTCATTTCCCTGACCACCAAAAGCCCCTTGTCGAAAGAATAGGGCTCCTGCAACACCTGGCCTGTACTCAAAGAATTCACCTTGGGCCGGTATTTTTTAATGTCTTCAATCAGACAGGGCTCATAACCCCAGGCATGGTCAATGAGAAACTCCGCATTCACCCCCAATATCTTATAGAGCAGATCCTCACTGAAAAACTCACCCGGCCGCCCCTGGGAACACAGGGCAATATCCCCCATGGTATACATATTGTATGCCGCCAAACGCCGGGCAATGCCATGCCCAACCCTCCAAAAATCTGTGATGGGCCTATGTTCCCACAACTCCCGCCGGTAACTGATTTCATCCAACTCCGCAATCCGCACCCCGTCCCTGTCCGCAGGCATCTTCTTGGCCATCACATCCATGGCAATTTTCGCAAGATAAAGATTGCTGCCAATGCCCACGGTGGCCGTAATACCTGTAGTTTTCAGCA
The DNA here is from genome assembly GCA_024405585.1 of Acidaminococcaceae bacterium. Classification (GTDB taxonomy): domain Bacteria; phylum Bacillota; class Negativicutes; order Acidaminococcales; family Acidaminococcaceae; genus Phascolarctobacterium_B. Next base: position 2,429 of record JAKSOM010000084.1, read on the forward strand.
CATCACCAATCATCGTCATGGCCAGTTCCCGGGCAGTTTTCTTGTAAGTGGCCAAATAATTGGTAGCGTCAATAAAAACCTCGTCCACGGAATACACATGGATATCTTCCGGCGCAATATATTGCAAATAAATATTGTAAATTTGGGCACTGACCTCCAAATAGCGGGCCATCCGAGGAGCGGCAACAATATACTGCAAATCCAATTTCCGTTCCCTGTTAAGCCGCTTCACCGCCTGCACCACCTCAAACAAACGAGGCCTACCGGGAATCCCGTAGGCCTTTAACGCCGGTGTCACCGCCAAACAAATGGTTTTCTCCGTGCGGCTCAAATCAGCCACCACCAAATTGGCGGTCAAAGGATCAAGGCCCCGGTCCGCGCACTCCACACTGGCATAAAAACTTTTCAAATCTATAGCAATATACTGCCGTTTCAATTCTTCCTGACAAAAATATAAACAAGCACACTGAGTAGCAGCAAATAGGGATAATAAAGATACTGCATAACGGACAAAGGACTAACCACAACACCCATGGTTTGGGCCGCCCCCAAAAGAATCAGCATCTGGGCCCCGTAAGGAATAACCCCCTGCATCACACAACTGAAAATATCCAAAATAGATGCCGTCTCACGAGGAGTAACCTTATAATGCTCCGCCATCTCCTTGGCAATGGGATTCGCCACCACAATGGCCACCGTATTATTGGCAGTGGCAATATCCAGCAATGATACCAAAAGGCCAATACCCACCTTGCCCCCCTTGTTACCCTTGAAACAACTTTGAATGAAATAAAGAATCGCATCAAAGCCGCCGCTATCCTTAATCAAAGCGCACATGACCGGCACAAGAATCGCCACCATACTGGTCTCAAACATGCCAGAAGCCCCCGTCCCCATATTCCCCAACATCTTAACAAAGGTAAGGTCACCGGTGACCAACATAACAAAGGCCCCCACCAAAACGCCGCCCAAAAGCACCAAAAACACATTCAGCCCAGCAATACCCCCTGCCAGCACAAAAAGATAGGGAATAATTTTCACCAAATCGTACTGATAACCGGTCGTAGCGGTCTGGATATGCTCCGCTCCGGACATAACCTGAATCAAAACCAAACTCAAGATTGTGGCAGGGAGAGCAATGGCAAAATTCTCTTTAAACTTATCCTGCATATGGCAGCCCTGACCGTTACAGGCGGCAATGGTAGTATCGGAAATGAAACTCAAATTATCGCCAAACATAGCCCCGCCCATAACCGTTGCCAAACAAAGGGGAACGGAAAAACCGCTAGCATTGGCCAATGATACAGCGATGGGAGTAACCAGTGTAATGGTGCCGCAACTGGTCCCCATAGCCAAAGATACAAAACAACTGATAACAAAAAGTGCCACCACCGAATATTCAGCCGGCAACAAACTCAAAATAAAATAAGCCACGCTGTTAGCACTGGAACGACCCACCACCCCGACGAAAATACCTGCTGCCAAGAATATCATTATCATGGTAATAATATTCCTGTCCCTAAGACCGTTTGCCATCAAATCCAACTGGTCATCAAAAGTATTCCTGTTCTGCAATGAAGCCACCAAAATGCTCAGCAAAAAGGCCACAACAATTGGGATATTGTAAAACCCCATAGGGATTTTCATAATATATTCATACCAAATCCCCAAACCCAAATAGAAAACAACAAAAACCAGAATTGGCAACAACGCCGCTGCACTACCTTTTTTCATAAAGTTTCCCCTTGTCCAAAATTTTTTTTATTATATAAAGAAACTTTTGGAATGTCAAACCTGCAGCCAGAGTTGCCAATACAAAACGCCAACACAGCAGTGCTGGCGTTTCAAACGAATCCGATTCGTCATATTCTCCATTTGGTGGAGATGAGGGGAGTCGAACCCCTGTCCGAAAATATTGCCAAACAAATTTCTCCGAGCGCAGCCGTCATACATTTGTTTCGCTTGTTCCCTGCCTAACGGCGGGCAAGAAATTCGCTATCCCGATAAATGTCCCCCATAACTCCGAGAATTGCCATGGGGTAGCCTGGCTAATGGCCGCTCATCCTCGCTGCCTGGCTCTGCTTGGTGAACGGGACTGCCCTCAGGCAGCCATTGCAAAATTATCTTCTGCAGTTATTTTTAAAAGTTCCACTGTTTTAAGTGATTGTGGGACCACTGCTCGCTTATTGGATAACACCTATCCCCGTCGAAACCGGTACATCCCCGGTTCACGCCGACAACTTCCGTCATCAGCGGAAGCATAGTATAACACAATTTTTCCAAAATGCAAGAGGTTTTTTAACAACTTTTTTCCTGTTTTATTTTTTTGTCAATAATGCGTCTCGACGCTAATTCTGCCAGCAAATCTTTCAAGGTAATTCCCGCCTCCACCATCCGCACCATAACGTGATCACTCTGGTCGCAGATTTCACAA
>JAKSOM010000085.1 GCA_024405585.1 Acidaminococcaceae bacterium
TTTTCGCCTGTCGAAGATTCGGCAGGCGAATTTTTTTGACACAAATTTGACACAAATTTTTGTTAGTGTTATAGTGGTTGATAAAAATATATCTGATTTTAGAGGTGCAGTTATGCTTGATTTCAAGATTCAAGATAAGAGGATGAGGGTTATTGTTATTGTTTGTGCGGTATTGACGGCTATTATTGCTTTCCGCATTTTCAATAATATGATGAAGGCCAAGGAGCGGGCGGCTTCCATTTCTTTGAACCGTCCTGTCAGTGTGCCTTTGGGGCATGCTGTTCGGGCGGATGTGGTGCCAAATTTGAAGTTCAGCGGTTCTTTGGATGCCTGGTGGCAGGCGGATGTGGCCCCAAAGATTGATGCCCGTTTGCAGCATGTGTATGTCCGTGAGGGGGACAGGGTGGTGAAGGGGCAGGTGTTGGCCCAGTTTGAGCAGGTGGATAGTGATGCGAACTTGATTAATGCCAGGGGTGCCTACAATGATGCCTATGCCAACTACCAGAAGACCAAGTTGGAGTATGAGCGCTACAAAGAATTGTTTGACAAGGGAGCCATTTCCGAGCAGTCCCTGGACAATTACCGTTTTGCCTATGACAATGCCAGGGGCAAGTTTGAGTCCGCCAGGGGTAATTTGCAGGGGATGCAGTCCAAGATGGATGCTACGAATTTGGTGGCGCCGGAGGACGGCATAGTGGTCAAACGTCATCATCAGGAAGGTTATTACGCCAAGGCGGCTACTGCCGTTTTCACCATTGCGGATATCAGCAGGTTGAAAATTATGGTTAATATTCCGGAGGGCAACATCGATTCAGTATCTGTAGGCAATGAGGCAGGTATCAGCTTGGCGGCTTATCCGGATCTACAACTGAAGGGGAAGGTGACCCGTATCGCCCCTGTGGCGGATTTGCCCAGTCATACTTTTTTGACGGAAATCAGTGTGGATAATCCTGGAAATTTGAAGGCGGGGGTCTATGCTACCGTTTATCTTAAGGGTGTGCCTAAGAAAAATGTGCTGACTATTCCGCCCCATGCTATTGTTATGCGGGATGATCAGAAGACAGTTTATGTGGTGGATGAAAATTCCCAAGTCAGCCGGCATGTTTTGACCATCGGCTATTATGATGATAAATATGCGGAAGTATTAGGCGGGATTACCGAGTCGGATACCATTGTTGTGGGTGGACAGAACAAGATTCGTGAAGGCAACAAGGTTGTTTCGGATAAAAATGAAGTGAATAAGTGAGGTCGCTGAGATGATTCGTAATATGATTCACACTTTTATAGTGCGGCCTGTTTTCACCACCATGTTCGTGCTGACGCTGGTGGTTTTTGGCATCAGATGTTATCCGGAGTTAGGGCTTGACTTGAATCCGGATGTGGATATTCCCATTGTTGTAGTCCGAGTCACTTATGAGGGTGCCAGCCCTGAGGAGATGGAGACGCTAATTACCAAGCCCATTGAGAACCGGGTGAGCCAGGTCAGTGGTGTGGTTAATTTGAAATCCACAGATTTGGAAGGTTTCAGTGAGACCGTGTTGGAGTTTCCCCAAGGTGTCAATCCCCAGGATAAGGCGGCGGAGGTGCGGGAGAAGGTGGCTACCGTCAGAAAGCGTTTGCCGGATGATATTGACGAGCCCACCACCCAGACGGTGGATTTGTCCAGCCGTCCCATTATGGGTTACACCTTTTCTTCCAAGACCCGTTCCCGTCAGGAAATCCGGCGTTTTGTGGAGGACAGGTTGTCCGACGAGTTGCAGATGGTGGAGGGTGTGGCGGAGGTCAATGTCATCGGCGCCTCCCAACGTGCCATTCGGGTAATTTGCAAGCCGGAGAAGATGGCTCAGTATCATGTTTCTTTCCAGCATCTCTATGCCTTGGTGAATGCGGAAAATTATAATACTCCCGGAGGCAAGGTGCGTACTCCAGACATGGAAATTACGGTGCGTACCATGGGCAAATTCAACAATATCGAGGATGTTAAATCCATTGTTGTGGCTAATGACAACGGCAGGCCTGTGTATATCACTGAAGTGTGCGATGTTATTGATGATTGGAAGGATGAGGAGACCTATTCCGAGTTGAACGGTACGGGTTGCGTTATGGTGCTGGTGCGTAAGCAATCCAGAACCAATACGGTGGCCGTGACGGACGGGGTGATTGAAAAGGTTGCCGACCTTAAAGCCAGGGTTATTCCTGCGGATATCGAAGTCAATATGGTGTTCGACAACAGCACCTATATCCGTGACAATGTGGCGGATGTGTGGAACACCATTATTTTCGGCGGTTTTCTGGCCCTGTTCATAACCTATATGTTCTTGGGAAATTTGCGGGCCACCATCGTGGGCGGTCTTTGCATTCCCACTTCCGTAATTTCCACTTTCTTCCTGATGAAGATTATGGATTTTACTTTGAATAATATGTCCTTGATGGCTTTGTCCTTGGCCGTGGGTATGCTGATAGATGACGCCATCGTGTTGATAGAAAATGTTTTCCGTCATATGGAGATGGGGGAGAAGCCCAAGGTGGCCGCCGAAAACGCTACGGTTGAGTTGGCTTTGGCCATTATGGCCACATCCCTGGTGCTGATGGCGGTGTTTGTCCCCATCGGCAGCATGGGGGAGATTGTAGGACAGTTCTTCAAGCAGTTCGGTTTGACGGTGGCTTTTGCGGTGGCGTTCTCCACCATGACCGCTTATACCCTTACGCCTATGGTGGCGGCCTATTGGCTGGATGAAAAGGCGGCTAACCCATCCCAGGGCAGGAACAAATATTTGGAACTGGCTTTGAAGAAATTTAACGACGGCTTTGAGTCAATCCGCCGGGTTTATGATGATTTGATTGTTATGGCCTTGAATAATCCTGTCAAGGTCATTATGGCTGGTGTAATTTCTTTGGTAATCAACTTCGGGTTGATTCCTTTCGTAGGGGTGGAGATGCAGCCAACCTATGACAGCGGCCAATTTTCGCTTGATTACAAGGCCCCCATCGGCACCAGTTTGCAGAAGACCGTGGCTTTGGCCAGGGAAGTGGAGAAAAAGGTGCTGGCCCATCCGGAGGTGGAATTGGTTTCCCTCTATGTAGGCGGTACCAGAAATCCGGTTAACAATGGTTCTATGCAGGTTCGTTTGCATCCCAGTAATGAAAGAAAGAAATCCATGCAGACCCTGATGGATGAACTCCGTGCGGAGGTACGCAGTGTGGAGGGGTTGCAGGTCAGCGTTTTGAGCAATCAGGGCATGCGCCGTGGCCGTCCTGTGCAATGCGGTCTGCGCGGCAATGACTATAACAAGCTTCGTGAATATGCTTTGGAGTTGGCGGATTTGGTGCGTAAGGTACCCGGAGCCACGGACGTGGATATTTCCGACTCCGACCAGGAACCTGAAATCAAGATACATATTGACCATGCCAAGGCCATGGCTTTGGGTTTGGATGCCAGCACCATCGGCGCCCAGGTTACTGTAGGTTTTATGGGTCAGGAAACTTCCAATTCCTATACCATCGGCAACAATGACTATGATGTGGTTTTGCAGTTGGCGCGTCAGGACCGTATGACCATTGACGATGTGAGAAACTTCAAGGTTTCCAGCGCTAACAGTGAATTTATCCGTTTGGGTGATATTGCAGAGGTTGAATTGAGCAGCGGCCCCACCCGTATCGAGAGGGAGGACAAGCAGCGTCAGATAGTGGTTTATGCCAATACGGTAGGTATCAGCCCCGGTGAACTGATTGAGAAGATTGAAAAAGAGTTGGTTGCCCAGTTGAATATGGAACAGGGTTATTCCTACAAGATGATTGGTGAAGCCCAAGATATGAAAAAGATGTTCCGGGAAGTGTTCAAGGCCCTGGTTTTGGCGGTGGTTTGTGTGTATATGGTTTTGGCGGCGGAGTTTGAAAGCTATATCCAGCCCGCCATCATTATGGTGTCTTTGCCCTTCTCCATCATCGGCGGCGTGTTGGGACTGCTTCTGGCGGGCCAAACGGCCAATATGATGAGTATGATTGGCCTGACCATGCTGTTGGGCTTGGCATCCAAGAACGCCATTCTTTTGATAGATTATGCCAACCAGCGCAGGGAAGAGGGTCTGAATATTCGGGAGGCGGTTCTGGAGGCCTGCAGCACCCGTCTGAGACCTATCTTTATGACCACTTTCTCCACCATTTTGGCCATGTTGCCGGTTGCCTTCGGTTTGGGCGAAGGTGCGGAATTGCGTCAATCCATGGGTGTAATGATTGTGGGCGGTCTCTTCAGTTCCACCATGCTTACCCTGCTGGTTATTCCCGTGCTTTATTTGGTTGTGGAGACCTGGCAGGAACGCAGGAAGAATAGGGCATAGGGAATAGGAATGGATACTGCAGATTTGGGTTTTGCAAAGGTTGATTTGAATAGGGAGAAGCGTCAGGGGTTTCCGGAGGTTATCTATTGTGCCGGCAAAACCCCTGAACAGAGCGGGGCCATTTTTCAAAAATTGGCGGAACATTCTGATTTGGTATTGGCAACCAGGGCGGATGATGCCACCAGGGAGGCCATCCTGAAACTTGTGCCGGAGGCGGTTTATTACGAAGCGGCCAGGATTGTGGCCTTGGAACGGAAGCCGTTGCCCAAGGATAAGGACAGAAAAATTCTTATTCTCACCGCAGGAACCAGTGATTTGCCGGTGGCGGAGGAGGCCAGGGTTACCGCTTCCGTCATGGGTAATGAGGTGCGTCTCATTGCGGATGTGGGGGTGGCGGGCATCGACCGTTTGTTCGAGCATCTTGAGGAAATCCGCAAGAATGCTCCGAAAGAGATTAGCGGTCAGTTGGACGA
>JAKSOM010000086.1 GCA_024405585.1 Acidaminococcaceae bacterium
GAGTAAAATATCTTTCCTTCTCATATAATTTATTATATACTGCTGGCACTTATTTATCAACTGTGGTATAATAATTAAATCATGGATGACGGCAGAGGCGATTACAATCGCAGTTACGAACGTAATAACGAAGATTTTGATTATGCGGATTACAGTACGGACCACAGGGACAACAATTACCGCAATTTTGAAAAGAAGAAACGCAAATCCAAAAAGGAAATCATTGCGGATTTGCTGAAGAGGTATGATTCATAAAAAACACTGGTGCCACCAGTGTTTTTTTATATACAAAAAGTCCGCATAATGCGAACTTTTTCCGCCCCAGGCGTGGGGCGGGGGACCGTTTTTAGGAACATAGAAGAATGGTGGTGGGGTCGCACACTACGAGTTATAGGTTCTAAGTTAGAAGTTGTAAATTTCGGTGGTATGTTCCTGTGATTATAGCAACGGTTAGCATAATGTTAAGTTTGGTTATTCATTCGGAGAGAGCGACCCACCCCGTCTTGCCTTTCTATGTTCCTATAGGCAATCCACCCCGCCCACGCCTGGGCGGGAAAAATACAGCTGGTATTGTGCAGTCTTTCCCTGAATCCTGACTCCTAAATCCTTTGCCCTTATTCTAATCCCCGGAACATCTTACCATAATTACGCATTGCGAATTACGCATTTTTATTTTTTTGCTTTCTGTGCCGCTCTTTCCTTGCAAATCTCCGCCCACTTGGGAGCCCGCTTCAATAATTCCGTCAAATCCCTCATCACCTTGGGAATATCGATGTTTTGGGGACAGACCTTGGCGCAACGGCCGCATTGCAAACATTCCGTGGGCCATTTGCTGAAAGGTATGGTGTCCATCTGCATAGCAGAGTTAAAATTCAACTCATACTTCATATCATTGTAACGGGCAATCAAGAAAGGTATATCCAAACCCTTGGGGCAACCGCTGCAGCAATAACGGCAGGCAGTGCAGGGCACGGCGTTCTTCAGGGGCTCCGCAATTTGCAAAAGCAACTGCCCCTCCTCTTCGCTCAAGGGAGCGCCGCTGCTAAAGGTCTTCACATTATCCGCCATTTGGGCCTCATTGCTCATGCCGCTCAAAATCATCTTCACATTGTCCAACCCCATCAGCCAACGGAAGCCCCAGGCCGCAATGCTGTCCTCAGGCCGCAGGGCTTTTAGTTTTGCTTCCTCCACCTCCGGCAGTTTCGCCAATTTGCCGCCCCGCACCGGCTCCATCACCCAAACCGGCAGATTGTGGGCGGTGATAATCTCATATTTCTCCTGGGCCTTCTGCAAGGTCCAATCCAAATAGTTCAGCTGAATCTGTACAAACTCCAAATCCTTCCCATGCTTATCCAAAAATTTTTCCAGGGTCTCAGGACGGGCATGGCTGCTCATGCCCAAATGCTTGATTCTTCCCAATTCCCGCTGTTTCTTAAAATAATCCAAGATGCCCCATTTGGGGTCCTCATAAACCGGAATGGAGTTTTCATAAACATTATGCAACAGATAAAAATCAAAATATTCCACCCCGCAGGTCTTCAGCTGGTCCTCAAACACCTCTGCCGGGTCATATTTGTCCGCAATCTGATGGCCGGGGAATTTTGTGGCCAGATGCCACAAATCCCTGGGATGCTTGGCCAGGGCCCTGCCCACAGCCGCCTCACATTTTCCGTCCATATAGGGATAGGCGGTGTCAAAATAATTCACCCCATGTTCCAGGGCATAGGCCACCATCCTGTCCAACTGCTCCTGGTCTATACTCTTATCGGGAAGCACCGGCAACCGCATAGTGCCGAATCCCAAACAGCTCAATTCAACTCCGCAAACCACGTTTTTCTGCATAATCCATCCACCTCCAAATTCCGATTCTGCATTACCAATTCTGACCTCCGCCAAGGGTTTCATCACAAAATCCCGGTTTTGCATATCCGGATGGGGCAGGGTCAATTTCTCTGTCCGCATCCTGACATCATCATATAGAAGCAAATCCAAATCAATATTCCGCTCCCCCCAGTGCCTCAGCCGCACCCTGCCCATAGTGTTTTCAATCTCCAGCAGGGTATCCAGCAATTCCACCGGCTCCAATTCCGTCTCCACCCTAGCCACCGCATTGACAAACTTCGGCTGGTCCGTCACCCCATAGGGCTCACTTTCCAGAAAGCGGCTCACCGCCGCCACCCGTATACCGGATTGCCCCATCAGTTCCAGTGCCCGCCGCAAATTGGCTTCCCTGTCTCCCAAATTACTGCCCAAGGCCACATAGGCAAGATGCCCCATAATCCTACCTCTCCCCACTATCCACTACCCACTACACTCTATCCACTACCCTCTACACTCTACCTGAGCGCTTCTGCCATGCGAATGGCCCGACAATTTTCCCTCACATCATGAACCCGAATGATATTCACACCCTGCTTCACGGCGTGAACACTGATGGCCACTGTTCCCTCCAAACGCTCCTCAGGAGGCAGGTTCAACACCCTGCCAATGACTGATTTACGGCTGGCCCCCAAAAGTACGGGATACCCGTAACAGGTGAGCATGGACAAATTCCGCAAAATCTCCAAATTGTCCTCCCCGTCTTTGCCAAAACCGATGCCCGGATCCAAAATAAGCTTATCCTTTGGCAGCTGCAATTTTTCAGCCCTGGCCAACAATTCCTCAGTAACCCGCAATATTCCCCCAGGCCCGTTATGGGTAATGACCCAGGGCGTGCCATATTCCTCAACCACCCTACGGATAGCAGGGTCATCCCTGCCGCTCACGTCATTGATAATATCCGCACCCGCTTCAACGGCCCTGCGGGCCGTTTCCCCGTGATAGGTATCCACACTGATAATCAAATCGCTAAATTTTTCCCGCAACATCCGCAGGACGGGCAAAAGCCGTTTCTGTTCCTCCGCTGCTACCAAAGGGGTCGCTCCCAGACGGGTGCTCTCCGCACCCAAATCCACCATATCCGCCCCGTCTTCAATCATCCCCTGCACATAGTCCGCCACAGCGTCCCCATCGCTCCCGGCAATATTACCCCTGCCGGGCAAAAGCATCCTGCTGGCGGCATAAAAACTGTCCGGTGTCAGGTTCACAATACCCATCACCAAAGTTTTTTGGTCAGGCAAAACCCTGCCGTTACCCAGTTGAATCCTGCCTGTCTTCGAATGAAGAATGCCCTGCAACTCCCCACGCCACTTTTCCAAACCGAAAAAGGGCATGGCCGCCAACTTTTGCCAAAGCAAATTGTACTGCTTTTCCGTACCCAGCAAAATTATATCAACATATTTTTCCGTTCCCAAAATAGTGCTCATGGGTGTAACCGCATCCCCGCCCAAGGCCAACATTTCCTGCTTCAGAATATTGGCAGCCGGGGTTCGCACCTGGCTCAACTTCAAAGGAATAATGGAACTCTTACTTTGGAAAATAACAAAACTTCCCGCATGGGCCCCACTGTTTGCAATTTCCTTCTGCACCATGGCCGGCGGCAAACGCCAAATCATTGCCAATCCCTTTCCACCACCGCAAAAGCATTGTGGTTGTGAATGCTTTCAATGCTTTCCACCCGCACCCTATAGGCCTTGATACGCCGATCCCTATCCAACATCAGCGCCAATTCCCGAACAGCGTCTTCCACAAAACGGGGGTTGTCATAGGCATGCTCGGTTACAAATTTTTCATCCGGACGTTTCAGCAAACTGTAGACCGGGGAACTGGCCGCCCTGTCCGCCATCTCCGCCAACTCTTCCAACCATACCATCTCCCCCGCCAGGACTTCCATACGGGCCACGGCACGCTGATTGTGGGCCCCCCGCTCGCTAATCTCCTTGGAACAGGGGCACAGGGTTTGGATGGGGATATCCGCCCGCACCTTCAAAGAAAACTTGTCCCGCTTTTCCGCCGTAAAAACGCAATCAATATCCATGGGAGCAACTTTACCCGATACAGGGGCCGCTTTTTGCAAAAAGTAGGGGAACTCCAGCCGCATCATGGCACTTTCCGCCTGCAAATGTTCTTTCAACAAATCCAGAACCCTTTCCTCCTGACCCAGTTCCAAATATTCCAACTCCTGCAAACACTCCACAAAACGGCTCATATGGGTACCCCTGGTGTCCTGGGGCAAATCCACCGCCAGGCGCACCTTGGCCACAGTATGCTGCACACCCCGTTGCTTGTCCCGCAACTGCAATGGCCAACGAATCTCATCCACACCCACATATTTCAACGCCACCCGGCGCTGGTCTTTTTCACTCTGTACATCCTTCATCATTCACCCCGGTATACACAACCGTTATTCTGTGTCTCCCAAACTTCAACCTCAAACAAATGGTAGTTTTCACCCCGCAGCACGTCCGCCAATTTGTCCCAAACATAGACGGCAATATTTTCTGCCGTAGGCACCGGCAGAATATCGTTCAAACACTTGTGGTCCAATGCATCCAAAACATGCTCCCGGACAATCCGCTTCAGCACTGCAAAATCAATAACCATGCCCTCCGCATCCATCCTGCCCTCCACCTTCACCTGCAACTTGTAGGTGTGCCCGTGCAGGGCTTCGCACTTCCCATGATAACTGGGAACAAAATGGGCCGCGTCAAATGTGAAAGTTCGTATAACAATCATAGTACACACCTCATGAATTAAAAATTAAAAGTTAAAAACTTAAAACTATCGTAATATGTTCCGTTGACTAAAATTATAAAGTCGAAAGTTGTCAAGATTAATGGACACTTAAAATTGTTAAAAATACATTTGGGATATTGTATCCTATCCCGGAATGAATTCTT
>JAKSOM010000087.1 GCA_024405585.1 Acidaminococcaceae bacterium
TAATTTAATCTTAGATAACGTGAATGTGATGGGGGCTCCGAAGGCGGAGGGCGGCGCAATCGCAACTGGTTCTGAATCTCTGCCTGATGTTACTGCAACTGATGTTGAGGTTCTGACCGGTGCTGTCGCAAACGTTAAATTAAATAATCATTCATCCTTTAACGGTAAGGTCGAAGCCGGTGGCACCGGTGTCATCAATATGGCTTTGGATAACACCTCCACTTGGGGCGTAACCGACACATGCAAAGTGAATAAACTGCTTAACTACGGTTTGGTTGATATGACTGTTGATAATAAGTATGGTACCGGACTCACCGTTGATGAATTGACGGGTAATGGTAAAATCGCTATGGATGTTGATTTTGAAGCGGTGGGTGATGTAACCAGGACTGATACTGTTAAAGTTGGAAGTGTTGATGATGACATCCGCATTAATGTTCTGCCCCGGTTCAAGAATTTGCTCACCGGTGAAGCCGTACTCATTTTTACCGGCGAAGGGGTGGAGAAGCTGAACAGCAGTAATGTTACTTTCAATGGGGAGAATATCAATGGTGCGAATAAGATTGACTACGGCGCCTTCAGTTACTCCGTTGCATTTGAAGAGGGTTGGCTGACTATGTTACCAGATTGGAAGGGCACCGATGTGGTTCTTTCTGCCAAAGGTAATGCGGCCCTCAGTGCCGTTATCGACCCCGAGACCTGGTACCAGGATACGGAAGCCCTCTTTGATAATATGGATGAATTTGCCGCTGATCGTGCCAAACAGCAGATTTGGGCCAAATATACCAATAAGAAGAACACCTATGATGAAAGTTTCAAGGGTGCTGTTAACTGCGATGTGGATAAAAAGTACAACGGTGTAGTAGTTGGCTGGGACAACAGGGCTAAACATTTTGAAAAAGCCAATGCGGATCTCTATGTGGGTGCTATGCTGACCTACGGCAGCGGCAGATATAACTGGAACGATGGAAGCAACGATTTGGACGGCAAGGGCGTAGGCCTTTATACCGTTTATAAGACCGCCAAGGGCGCTTATGTTGGTGCCACCATGAAGTATAACAAATACAAATTTGACGAGATTAAGGGTAACCAGCATGACGGCTTCAATACGCCTTTCAAGGGTGATTACGATTCCAATGCTTATGGTATTGATTTGGCCGCAGGCCGTCGTTACGCCAAGGATCTGGAAGACGGTTTCTATGTTGAACCGCAAATCGGTTTGGGTTATGTAAGGTACAACAATGGCAGTTATGATTTGAATGCTATGGATGTTGATGTAAACGGTATGACTTCACTCCGTGGCCGTTTCGGCGTTCAATTTGGTACTCATAAGCAGATCGGAAATGGCGGCTTCTATGATATTTTTGCAAGGGTTACCTTGAATCGTGAGTTCAAGGGCAAGGATGATGTTAAACTGGACCGGGCTTACAATTTTGAGGTAGATCAGAGCGGTACCTGGGTGAACTTCGCCATCGGTACCCGTGTGGGTAACATGAATAAATTCAATGTGGATTTGAGCGCTAACCTGAGCCGTGGCAAACACGAATCCAAGGTGGGTGTCAAGGCAGGTTTGAACTTTATGTTCTGATGTTCGCTGATATGGTATGATAAGGGTTTAAAAAAATACGCCCATGCTCAGGCATGGGCGTATTTTTTTGTGTATTCGATGAATTTTTTTACGGCTAAGCTGGCATCCTTCTGGCTGCGGAGGGCCAGTACCAGTTCCCGGTGGATGGTGATATCCAGTTCCCGGATGGCGATTTGGTAGGGTATGCGTTGGAGTATGAGTTCCGGCAGGATGCTGACCCCCATGCCCTGTTCCACCATGCTCATGATGGCGAAGTCGTCCCAGGTGGTGAAGTGAATTTGGGGATGGAGGTTGTGCCGGTTGAAGATTTCCATGGCATCCGAGTTGTCGTCACGGCTCAGGAGCATGAAGGGTTCCAGTACCAGTTTGGTCAGGGGGATTTTTTTGTAGCGCAGCAGGGGGTGTTTGAGGGGCAGTACCGCCATTTGCCTGTCCCGGCCCAGTTTGATGGTTTCCAGTTCCGGGTTGTCGGGCATGGCCAGGAAGGCGCAGTCAATCCTTCCTTCCATAAGCCATTTTTCCAGGTCCGTGTAGTAGCCCAGTTCCAATACGTAGTCAATGTTTGGATAGTCCTTTTGGAAGCGTTTGATGATGCTTGGGAGCCAGTGGGCCGCTACGGAGGACAGTGTGCCGATGCGTATGAGTCCCCGCTGCAGGCCGTTGACCAGGTCAATTTGTTCCTGCAGCCGGGTGTATTCCCGGACGATGTTTTCCGCATAGGGAAAGAGTTGCATGCCGTCGCTGGTGAGGCGTACCCCCGCTTTGCCCCGTTCCAGGAGTACTACGCCCCATTCCTTTTCCAGGTCCGCCAGCATGCGGCTGACACCGCTTTGGGAGTAGTTCAATAGTTCCGCCGCTTTGGTGATGGAACCGGCCCGGATGGTGGTTATCAGGGCCTGGTATTTTTGAATGTTAACATCCATTACAAAACCTCATAGAAGATATTTAAGTTATTTGTTTTTTGCATTTTGGCTTATGTTAGCATATGGGCGGGGGATTTGCAAGTGCTGTGATAAAATTTTGGTGCATGGGGGGACGGAATATTTGCCAAGGATGAGTAATTTTTTTTGCAAAGGCGGTGTATTGGTTGTATAATATATAAAAAAACCAGAGGAGACAGGTATGAGTACGACGAATTTGGAAGTGGGAATTGTGGGGTTGCCCAATGTGGGGAAGAGTACCCTGTTCAACGCTATAACTAAGGCAGGGGCGGAGGCGGCCAATTATCCTTTTTGCACCATTGAGCCCAATGTGGGGGTGGTGGAGGTTCCGGACAGCCGTTTGGGAGTGCTGGCGGAGATGTTCAAGTCCAAGAAGATTGTTCCCGCACCTATGCGGTTTGTGGATATTGCGGGGCTGGTGAAGGGGGCTTCCAAGGGGGAGGGCTTGGGGAACAAGTTCCTTTCCCATATCAGGGAGACGGATGCCATTGCCCAGGTGGTGCGTTGTTTTGAGGACGGGAATATTACCCATGTGGAGGGCGGTATTGATCCGGTGCGGGATATTGAGATTATTAATACGGAACTTTGTTTGGCGGATTTGGAAACCCTTGAGCACCGTCAGGAGAGAATTGGCAAGCTGCTGAAGGCGGGTGACAAGAAGGCGGCTGCGGAGAAGGCGGTGATTGATAAGATTGCCGCCCGGCTGGCGGAGGCGGTGCCGGCTCGCCGGCAGGGGCTGACGGATGATGAATTGGAACTGGTGAAGGATTTGTTCCTTTTGACTTTGAAGCCCACCCTTTATGTGGCCAATGTGGCGGAGGCAGAGGCGGGGAATGCTGGTGCCAATCCCTTCGTACAAAAGGTGCAGGAGTATGCCGGTGCGGAGGGCAGCGAGGTGATTGCTGTCAGCGCCAAGCTGGAGGAGGAGATTGCGGAGTTGGACGATGAGTCCGCCCGGGAATTTTTGGAGATGGCGGGGCTGAAGGAGCCGGGGCTGAACCGTCTGATTAAGGCGGGGTTCAAGTTGCTGGGGCTGATGACTTTCCTTACCGCCGGTGAGAAGGAGACCCGGGCCTGGACGATTTTGATGAATACCAAGGCGCCCCAGGCAGCGGGGAAGATCCATACGGATTTTGAGCGGGGTTTTATCAGGGCGGAGATTGTGACTTTTGATGATTTGGTGGCTTGCGGTTCCCGTACTGCGGCTCGGGAGAAGGGGCTGCTGCGTTCCGAGGGCAAGGATTATGTTATGCAGGACGGGGATGTGGTGGAGTTTTTGATAAATGTGTGAGAAAGGTTTGGGGAAAATGGAATTCAGGAAAATGTGCAATTTGACCATCTTTACGGATCAGGATGTGGCCTACGAGGGCAGGCCCCTTTTCAAGGTTATTGTGTTGAAGGCCAAGGAGTTGGGGCTGAAGGGCCTGACTGTTACCAAGGGTTATACCGGTTTTGCCATGACCAGCAGGAGGCAGGACGATTTGACCAAGTTTTTCAGCGGCGTTTATAATGTTCCCATGGTTATTACGATTGTGGATGCAAGGGAGAATATAGATAAGATATTACCCTTTTTGGACGAACATGCGGAGCATTGTTTTGTGACTCTGGCAGAGACGGATGTGCTGATGACCAAGTATTTGAAGACGAAGATTGCCGATTATGACAAATGAGGTGCTGATAAAAGCCCTTAGGGGCAATGGTTATAAGGTGACTCCCCAGCGGGTGGCGGTGTATGAGGCCTTGGGGGCCTGCCGTAACCATCCCTGTGCGGAGACGTTGTACAAGATGTTGCAGCCCGCCCATCCCAGGATGAGTTTTGCCACGGTGTACAAGGTGCTGGAGGTGCTGATCAAAATCGGGGTGGTCCGTTCTTTGGATTTTGGGGAGGGCAGCACCCGGTTTGATTTGGCTGCGGAGCGTCATCATCATGTCAGGTGTGTCAAATGCGGCAGGGTGACGGATGTTTTCGGTTTGCAGGACAAGAATCTGTTGCATCAGGCCAGGGCGGAGACGGGGATGGTTTTGACAGGTGAGGATATTGTGTTTTACGGCCTGTGCCGGGATTGCCAATAAAAAAACCTTCGCAAAGTGCGAAGGTTTTTTATTGTATATGAAAACCCCGCCATAGTGGCGGGGTTCCGGGGAGCTTAAGC
>JAKSOM010000088.1 GCA_024405585.1 Acidaminococcaceae bacterium
ATTGACCATCTGACCGAACATGGTATTCTGGGTGAACCGCACCGTACCGCTGCCGTGACAGTCGGGACAGGTTTCCACCTTGCTGCCCGGTTCAGCACCGCTGCCGTGACAATGTGGGCACTGTTCATCCCTATAGACACTGATTTCCCGCTCCACACCGAAGGCCGCTTCTTCAAAACTGATCTCCAGGTCAAAACGCATATCATTGCCACGTTGGGGTCCACGGCTGGCCCTGCCGCCGCCACGTCCCGCTCCGCCATTGAAGAACATATCAAAGATATCCTCCATGCCGGCACCGCCGTTCTGTCCGAAGCCGCCAAAACCGCCGAATCCGCCAAAGGGGTTACCCCCCGCCCCTGCACCGCCGTTCTCAAAAGCGGCCATGCCGAACTGGTCATATTGGGCCCGTTTCTGCTCATCGTTCAGGACGCTGTAGGCCTCACTGAGTTCCTTGAACTTCTCCGCACAATCAGGATCATCCTTATGCAAATCCGGATGGTACTGCCTTGCCAGTTTGCGATATGCTTTTTTCAAGTCATCCTGGGAGGCCGTCTTAGGCACTCCCAGGACTTCATAAAAATCTCTCTTTGCCAACTTAATTTACTCCCGAGTAAAATTATTTCTTGTCCTCGTCAACAACTTCCGCATCCACTACATCATCATCTTTCTTAGCGCCTGCACCGGAGCCGCCTGCACCCGCATCTGCTCCGCCGGCATTCTTGGCCGCCTCAGTTTGTTTGTAGAGTTCCGCGCTCAGTTCATACAAGGGTTTGGTCAATGCCTCACTGTCCTTCTTGATGGCCTCCATGTCGTTGCCCTTCATGGTTTCACGGAGTTTTGTCACCGCATCCTTCACCTTGGCAATCAAATCGTCCTTGCCTTTTCCTTCCATATCCTTGATGGTCTTATCCGCCTGATAGCAGAGGGAATCCGCCTGGTTGCGTACCTCCACGCCCTCTTTGCGTTTCTTGTCCGCCTCCGCATTGGCCTCCGCTTCCTTCACCATCCTGTCCACTTCGTCCTTATCCAAAGAACCGCTGGAAGTGATGGTAATCTTTTGCTCCTTGCCGGTTCCCAAATCCTTGGCGGATACATTCACGATACCGTTGGCATCAATATCAAAGGAAACTTCAATCTTGGGTACGCCACGGGGAGCCGCAGGAATGCCGCTGAGTTCGAAGCGGCCCAGGGTCTTGTTGTCCGCAGCCATGTCACGCTCGCCCTGCAACACATGAATATCCACACTGGGCTGGTTGTCCGCAGCCGTGCTGAACACCTGCTTGCGATTGGTGGGAATGGTGGTGTTCCGCTCAATGATTTTAGTGAATACGCCGCCCAGGGTCTCAATGCCCAGGGACAGGGGGGTTACATCCAGGAGCAGTACATCCTTCACATCACCGGCCAGAACGCCTGCCTGAATGGCCGCACCGATGGCTACGCATTCATCGGGGTTAATACCATGAGTGGGTTCCTTGCCCAAAATCTTCTTGATGGCTTCCTGTACCGCAGGAATACGGCTGGAGCCGCCCACCAGCAAAATCTTGTTGATGTCGTTGGCGCTCATGCCCGCATCCTTCATGGCCTGACGGGTGGGTCCCATGGTGCGTTCCACTAAATCAGAGGTCATTTCGTCAAATTTGGCACGGGTCAGATCCATGTCCAAATGTTTGGGTCCGTCACTGCCGGCGGTGATGAAGGGCAGGTTGATATTGGTGGTCATAACCCCGCTCAACTCAATCTTGGCCTTTTCTGCCGCCTCACGGAGACGCTGCATAGCCATTTTGTCCTTGCTCAGGTCGATGCCTTCCGCCTTCTTGAATTCAGAAACCATCCAATCCATAATCTTTTGGTCAAAGTCGTCGCCGCCCAAATGGGTATCCCCATTGGTGGCCTTAACTTCAAACACACCGTCACCCATCTCCAGGATGGATACATCGAAAGTACCGCCGCCCAGGTCATAAACCAACACAGTGTGGTCCTCGCCCTTGTCAATGCCGTAGGCCAGTGCTGCAGCAGTAGGTTCATTGATGATACGCAACACTTCCAGGCCGGCGATTCTGCCCGCATCCTTGGTGGCCTGACGCTGGCTGTCGCTGAAATATGCCGGTACGGTGATAACCGCCTGGGTAATCTTCTCGCCCAAATATTTTTCCGCATCATCCTTCAATTTTTGCAGAATCATTGCGGAAATTTCCTCCGGGGAATAATCCTTGCCGTCAATGCCAACTTTGTACTTGGTGCCCATCTGACGCTTGATGGAGCTGACGGTACGGTCGGGGTTGGAAACCGCCTGACGCTTTGCCAGCTGGCCAACCAAACGTTCACCGCTCTTGCTGAAGCCCACCACGGAGGGGGTCAGACGACTGCCTTCCTGATTGGTGATAACTGTGGGCTCGCCGCCCTCGATTACAGATACAACACTGTTGGTGGTACCCAAATCAATACCGATTACTTTTGCTTTTGCCATGATTTTAATCCTCCTAAAAATCTCTCAAAACTAATAAACTTATTTTCAACGTGCCCTTGCACTATTTGGAAATCACTCTTACCTTGCTGTGGCGGATGATTTGCTCCCTGATTTTGTATCCCTTCTCGAACACCTGATCAATGGTATCCTCCTCCAGCTCCGGGTTTTCACCCCGCATCACCGCTTCGTGCAGATTGGGGTCAAACTTTTCATTGAAGGCCTTAATCTCTTCCACATCAAAATGTTTCAAAGTTTCCTCAAACTGCTTGCGGATTTTCTGCATCCCTGCTACCACCGGCCCTGCAGCCGCTTCGCCCAGGTTCTGCTCCGCCCTCTCAAAATTATCCAGGACCTTCAAAAACTCCCTGATGACCTGGCAGGTGGTGTAGGTCCCCACCATGATTTTCTCCTCATTGGTACGCCGCTTGTAGTTGGCGTATTCCGCCCGCAACCTCAAAAGCTGGTCCTCCAACTCGGCAATCTTCTCATCCTTTGGGTCCGCCTTGGGCTGTTCCGCTTCTGGAGCATCCCCCGGCCCCTGGACTTCAGCAGTCGCCTCTACAGTTTCCGTGGCCGTCCCCTGCTTCACTTCCTCCTCCACCGGTGTCTGCTTCTCCTGTTCCTGATTGACATCCATCATTCTTCCTCCTCACTCAGCAACATGGGGAGATTCCCCGTTGCAAAAATTGTCTGTAAATATCTGTGCAAATAATCCATTACACTTATTACCTTACTATATTCCATCCTGGTGGGCCCCAGCACCGCCATGGTCCCCACCACATGACCGTTCAACCTGTAAGTGGCCCGCACCATGCTGCAATCCTGAATCCCGGAGAACTTGTTTTCGCTGCCGATGGTAATCCTCAGGCCGCTGTCCTCCCCGGCCCCCAAAAGATCCCTGACAACCCTTTCCTCATCCAAAATCCCCAAAAGTGCCTTGGCCCGCTCCACATCCCGAAACTCCGGCTGGTTCAGCAACTGCTTGGTGCCCCCCAAAAAAACCTTATGCTCCACATGATTGCGGCTCATCCTGCGGATGGTATTCAACAGCATCACAAACAAAATCCTATCCTCATTGACGCTATTCTCCACGGAATCCAACAAATCGTCACTAATGTCACTCAAAGGATGCCCCTTCAACATCTCCGTAACACGCTGGGCCAAATAATCCAACTCCTTGGCATCCATCCCCTCCGGAATATCCACCGTCACATTGTCCACATGACCGTTATCCGTCACCAGCACCAAAATCGCCTGTTCGTCATTCAGGGGCAGGAACCTGATGTAACGGAAAATCGCCGTATCATCCTTATCCGCCAAAACCATGGAAACATTCTTTGTCATCCGGCTCAAAATCTTGGCTGTGGCCTTAAAAATATCATCAATGCTCCGCTTCCGGTCATTGAAAGAATTGGTAATCAACGCAATATCCGCCTTGGTCAAAGCCCCCGGATTATTCCTCAGCTCATTCACATAAAGCCGGTAGGCCGCCACACTGGGCACCCGGCCTGCAGAAGTGTGGGGCTGCTCCAAATAACCTAAAAGCTCCAAATCGCTCATCTCGTTCCGGATGGTGGCCGGAGACAAATCCAAATTGTATTTCCGTGCCAAATTCCTGGACCCCACCGGTTCTGCAGTATTGATGTAATCCTCTATAATAAGTTGTAGTATCTTCTTTTTTCTCTCGTCCAAAGTTCCCATAATCTTATCTCTTTTTGATGTTAGCACTCTTATCAATCGAGTGCTAACATCTTTTGACCATATGATAATACACAAAAGTCAAAAAGTCAAGAGGTTTTTGAAAAAATTTTTTCTTGTGTTTCACAAACCCATTTTCCCATCGTTGCAACAAAAAATTTCGCTTGTCGAATCTTCGGCAGGCGAAAAAAATGCTCAAGTTGAGGGAAATTAGTATATTTCCCCAGGGAAATATACTAATTTCCCTGCTATCGGAATAAAAAAATGCCGATAAAAATTTCGGTTATGACCTTATTCATTAAACTCCAACCTATTTTAACCCTACACCAAAAACCAAACAACGTGTTTTTTATTCGCAAAAGGTGAAAATGAGCACATTTTGCTAGCAAAATGAGTTCATTTTGCCGTCCCTTACAAAAAATTTCGCATCGCAGGAACTCCACAATGCCACAAAACACATCTTTAACTGCTAATATTATGCACCTTAAAAATATTTTGT
>JAKSOM010000089.1 GCA_024405585.1 Acidaminococcaceae bacterium
ATTCCGCAGGGGTATGATGCCAAGAGTTATTTGCGCAAACTGTGTGAGGCGGCACTGCCTGAGCGTTATCCCGATGCGGGTGTGGAGATTCGCAGACGTCTGGATTATGAACTGAATGTTATCAATACTATGGGGTATGCGGCTTATTTTCTGATTGTATGGGATTTTATCAATTTCTGCCGTTCCCAGAATCCCCCTATTCCAGTTGGGCCCGGCCGTGGCAGTGCGGCGGGTTCCATTGTGGCATATTTGCTGCATATCACTAATATCGAACCCTTGCATTTCGGTCTGTTTTTTGAAAGGTTTCTGAATCCGGAGCGGGTCAGTATGCCGGATATTGATACGGATTTTTGTATGAAGCGGCGGGACGAGGTGCTGCACTACGTTGTTTCCAAGTATTCGCCTCAGCGTGTGGCTCAGATTGTCACCTTCGGCTCCCTGCAGGCACGGGCTGCGGTGCGGGCAGTTGGCAGGGCTATGGGGCTGCCTTATAGTGATGTGGACAGTGTGGTGAAGCTGATACCCAAGCAGTTGGATATCAAATTGTCCGAGGCATTGGAACTTTCAAAGGATTTGAAGGCACGCTACGACGGGGAACCCGTGGTGAAGCAAATGATAGATTTTTCCATGAGCGTGGAGGGCTTGCCCAACAACAGGGGGACCCATGCCGCAGGGGTTATCATCGCCCCGGAGGATTTGACGGATTATGTTCCTTTGCAGTTGGAAGTGGGGGAAAACAATTTTACGGAGAACCAGACCTATGTGACCCAGTACGACAAGAACAAGGTGGAGAATTTGGGACTTTTGAAGATGGATTTCCTGGGCCTCAGGACTTTGACTGCCATTTATGATGCCCTGGCTATGATCAAGAGCAGTACGGGGGAAGTGGTGGATATTGACAATATCCCTTGGAATGATAAGAAAACTTCCGCCATGCTTTGCCGTGGGGACACTTACGGGGTGTTCCAGCTGGAGTCGGAGGGGATGACCAAACTGGTGAAGGATTTGGGCCCTGAGGGTTTTGAGGATTTGGTGCCTTTGGTGGCCCTGTATCGTCCGGGGCCTTTGGGCAGCGGTATGGCGGAGGACTTCATTGCGGGCAGGCACGGTAAACGGACGGCACAGGTGCTGCATCCTTTGATGGAGCCCATTTTGAAAGATACTTATGGTGTCATTCTCTATCAGGAACAGGTGATGCAGATTACTTCCGTCCTTGGCGGTTTCTCTTTGGGTGAGGCGGATGTGATGCGTAGGGCCATGGGGCACAAGGAACCGGAGGTCATCCAGTCCCTGACGGCCAAATTTGTGGAGGGGGCGAAAAAACTTCATAATATTCCGGAAAAAATTTCAGAAGAAATTTTCTCCCTGCTCAGGCATTTTGCCGGTTATGGTTTCAACAAATCCCATTCTGTGGCTTATGGTTTCGTGGCTTATCAGACGGCCTATCTCAAGGCCCATTATTGTGCCTACTATATGGCGGCTTTGCTGAACAGTTTTGAGGGAGACGGCAACCAGCTGACCCGCTATATCAGCAAAATTAAGAAGAGCGGCATCAGGGTGGAGGCACCGGATGTGAATGTGTCCGGGGAACGGTTTACGGCCACTGACGACAGGACCATTCTTTTCGGTTTGTATGGCATCAAATCCCTGGGGGATGCGGCCATTCAGGCAATTTTGGCGGCTCGCAATAAAGGCGGGGCCTTCCGGGATTTGTTTGATTTCTGTATGCGGGTTTCCTCCCGTCAGGTCAACAAACGGGTGATGGAAAATTTGATTATGTGCGGGGCCATGGATTCCCTGGGTTTGAAACGTAATCAGTTGATGCTGATGCTGGACGGGGCCATTGAGTTTGCCCTTGCCAATGAAAAGGATATGGAGGCCAATCAGTTGAACCTGTTCCAGACCGAGGAGGACAATATTCAGCTGGCCCGGCAGGCCATCCCCAATGTACCGGAATATCCCCGGGAGAAGTGTCTGGCGGCGGAAAAGGAGCTGTTGGGGTTCTATGTAACCGGTCATCCTTTGCAGGAATACGAAAATGTTTTGGGAAAATATATTCCCATTGACCGATTGTCTGATGAGGATAAGTTTGCGGACGGGGCTCCGGTGGAGGTGGCAGGATTGGTCACGGAATTGAAGATGCGGGTCACCAAGAAGGGGGACAGCATGGCCAATCTGACCTTGGAGGATTTGAACGGGGGCAGTATTCAGGTAGTGGTTTTCCCCAAGACCTTTTCGGCCTGTCTCAATCTGTTGTACTTGGAGTCGGTGGTTTCCGTACAGGGACGGTTGAATGTGGATGAAAAGGGCAGGCAAATCAATGCTTTCAGGATTCAAAAACTGCGGAATCACGGTTATGAGTTCCATGTGAAAATTGCCCCCGGGAATGGGGGCGTGGAGGTGCAGGACCGGTTGAAGGAAATCCTGCGCAGGCATAAGGGTGATGACCAGGTGTTCCTGCATCTGGTGGCGAGAAAACAGGTGATACCCTGTAATGATGCTTATTCGGTCAGGGGGGAGGATGCTGATTTGCGTAGGGAAGTGGAGGATTTGTTAGGAGAAAGGACAGTATATGTTAAGGAAAAGTGAGAATAACAAAAAGAAGAGCGGAAAACGGGATTTGACATTTACCGGCAAATTACAGATTACCAGCCGCGGTTTTGGTTTTGTTCTGCCGGAGGGTGAAGGCCAGGAAGATATTTTTATCAGTCGCAAGGATTTGGCAGATGCCATGAACGGGGACAAGGTTTTGGTGGAGTTGGATTTCTATGGTGGTTTTCGTGGCGGGCAGAGCAGGGAAGGCCGTGTGGTGAAGGTTCTGGAGCGCAAGTACACCAAGGTGGTGGGAACTTTTGTGCAAAGCGGGGATTTTGCCTTTTTGGAGCCGGATGACAGGCACACGGAAGATATTTTTATTTCAAAAAGGAATTTCAATGGGGCCAAGCATAAGGACAAGGTGTATGTGGAAATTATCGTTTACCCCAATGCGGCGGAACATCAAAAGGCGGAAGGCAGGGTGCTGGAGGTACTGGGCCAAGAAGGGGATGTGGGACTGGAAATTTTGAGCATTATTAAGCAAAAAGATCTGCCCTTGGATTTCCCCAAAGAGGTTTTGGCTGCGGCCAAGAAATTGCCGGAAACCATTAAGGCCTCGGAACTGAAGAACCGGTTGGACCGTCGGGACAGGATGATTGTTACCATTGATGGGGCGGATGCCAAGGATTTTGATGATGCCATTTATGTGGCCAAGGTTCCCGGACGCAACGAATGGGAATTGGGCGTCTATATAGCCGACGTGAGTTACTATGTAAAGGAAGGCGGTGTCATTGACCTGGAGGCCAGGGAAAGGGGCACCAGTGTCTATTTGGTGGACAGGGTGCTGCCCATGTTGCCGGAACGGCTTTGCAACGGTATCTGCAGTTTGAATCCTGATGTGGACAGGTTGGTTATGGCCTGTGAGATGACTATTAACGAAGAGGGGCGGGTCATCAAATATCTTATCGCTCCGGCGGTGATTCATTCCAAGCACCGGCTGACCTATGATATTGTTAGGGAAATTTTGAAGGGGGATAAGAAACTCTCCGCCAAATACGAGGATTGTGTGCCCATGTTGCTGGAAGCGGACAAACTGAGGAAAGTTTTAGCCGATATGCGGGTACGGAGGGGAGCAATCAATTTTGAATTGACGGAAGTCAGGGTGGTGTTGGATGAAAAATTGCGTCCTGTTGATATTCAACCCAGGATACAGGGTGACTCGGAAAACCTTATTGAAGAATTTATGCTGGCGGCCAACGAATGCGTGGCCCGGCATTTGGTAAAGAACCATTATCCGGCGGTATTCCGTATTCATGAGCAGCCGAAGGCGACCAAGATGGAGGAATTGGCCCAGTTGCTCAGGATGTTCGGCATTCCCTTCCGGCCGGAGGAAGAGGTTAAACCTGTGGATATCCAGCAGGCCTTGAAAGCGGCCAAGGGCAAACCGGAGGAAAAACTGATCAGTTCTGTGGCCCTCCGCAGCATGCGGCAGGCGGTTTATGCGGTGGAAAACTACGGACACTTCGGTCTGGCGGCGGAGGATTATGTACATTTTACCAGCCCCATCAGGCGTTATCCGGATTTATTGATTCATCGTCTGCTGCGGATGCAGATGGAAACCAAACGTCTGAAGAAAGCGGATTTTGCGGCCTGGGAGGCATATTTGGAACCTTTGGCGGTCGATTTTTCGCAGCGGGAACGGCTGGCTGCGGAGGCGGAGCGGGACGCCCAGAAACTCAAAATGTGTGGATATATGGCGGAGCGTATCGGTGAGGAATATGACGGCATCATCAGTGGAGTGACCAACTTTGGCATTTTCGTGGAATTGCCAAATGGGGTGGAAGGTATGATCCGGCTGGAAAATTTGAAGGACGATTTTTATGAATTCCGGGAGGAACGCTATGCGGTGGTGGGAATCAAGAAAAACCGTCAATTCCGTTTGGGGGACGGTTTGCACATTCGTGTGGCAAGTGTCAGCATTGAGGATATAACTGTTGATTTTGAATTGGCAGAGAAGGTAATAGGTGAAAAACAGAATGGAAGAAAAGATAAAGATAATAGCAGAAAACCGCAAGGCGTATCACGATTATCAGAT
>JAKSOM010000009.1 GCA_024405585.1 Acidaminococcaceae bacterium
AGCACAACCTTGCCAAGGTTGGGGTCGCGAGTTCGAGCCTCGTTTTCCGCTCCATTTGAGGCGACATAGCCAAGCGGTAAGGCAGAGGTCTGCAAAATCTCTATCCCCAGTTCGATTCTGGGTGTCGCCTCCATATTTTCTGCCGCGGTGGCGGAACTGGCAGACGCAAGGGACTTAAAATCCCTCGGGTAGAGATACCCGTACCGGTTCGATTCCGGTCCGCGGCACCAAATGTTTCCAGAAGAGATGCTCAAACTTAGGTTTGGGTTTTTTTATTTTTCTTGTGGCAGATATTTTGTTTGTGTGTTATAATATCCTCGTATGAATACGGAGTTTATAAGTGCATTACCAGCTGATATTGTTCTTGTGGCTGTAACCAAAAACCATACTTCCGACACTATTGCCGAGGTGGCCAGGGCGGGGATTGGGCATATTGCGGAAAACAGGGTTCAGGAAGCAAAACATAAACTGGAAGAGGTTGGCAAATGCGGATTGACGTGGCATTTGATAGGACATTTGCAGACGAACAAGGTTCGGGCGGCTGTGGGCATTTTTGATGTTATTGAGTCCGTGGACAGTATTCGTCTGATGAAGGTGTTGAATGAGGAAGCGGCCCGCATTAACAAGGTTCAGGACATTCTGTTACAGCTTAATCTCACCCAGGAGCCGCAAAAGACAGGTTTCAGCGAAGAGGATTACCGGGAAGCGGTGGCTTTGTTGCCGGAGTTTGCCAATCTGAGGGTGTGCGGCCTGATGGTGATAGCCAAGGATGTGGATGACCCTGAACAAACCCGGCCGGTTTTCCGTAGGGCGAAGGAAATTTTTTTGCAGTTGCAGAGGATGTATCCTGTGGAGGTCCTGAGTATGGGGATGACGAATGACTACAGGGTTGCTATAGAGGAAGGGTCGACAGAAATCCGTTTGGGTCGGGCTCTTTTCGGAGAGAGGGACTACAGTATTAAGTATTGAGGTGAAAAAATGGGCTTACTGGACAAGATGATTGAAAAAATTGGTATCGTGGACGAGGAATACGACGAGGAGGAAGTTGCCGAACAGGCGGCAGATCCGAAAGAGAAATTTGATGAAAGTATTCCGCCGGAGTTTTTGCAGCATACCCGGAAGAAGCCGGTGGCAGTTGAGGTAGCGGATAAGAAGAGCACTGTGGCGAGTGAAAAAATAGCGGCAAAGCCCGTTGTGAAGCCGGTACTCAAGCAGAACGAAAAATTGACGGTCAAGAAGGTGGAACCGGAGGAGAAAAAGGGAACCTTCTCGATGTTCAAGAGCAAGGAAAATCAGGAACTTAATGCTGTGACGGTTTTGGCGAAGGCATTGCATGTTATTATTGTTCGCCCGGAGAGTTTTGATGATTCCCAGCAGATTGCCGAATATCTCAAGCGTGAGCAATCTGTGATAGTGAACTACGAAAAAACCGATGAAGTGGTTTCTGCCCGTATTAACGATTTTGTGTGCGGTGTTGTTTATGCGATTGGCGGGACTATTCAGAAGATTGACCAGAAGAGTATGTTTTGCGCTCCCAAGATGGTGGATGTTGACAATAAGGAAGGATCCTTCGAGTAAGACGAAAGATGTGAGGGAAGAAGTTGGGAGAAGATTTTAAGGAAATTCGGACTACGGTAGCGGATTTGCGGATTGATGCGGTGGCGGCGGCAGGATATGGGATCAGCCGCAGCCGTATGGTGGAAGAGATAAAGGCCCAGAATGTGTTTATTGACGGGGTGGCGGCAAAGAAGCCATCCCAGGAGGTGACTGAGGGGGCCGAAATAAACTTTGGGAAAAGAGCCAAGGTTGTGGTTGTTGAAGTTGGCGGAACCACCAAAAAAGGTAGGGTGGGACTTGTCTTGAGACGATATGTGTGAAGGAGGGTAGGGTATGTTGACACCGGATGCAATCAAAGCAAAGGTTTTCACAAAGTGTTTGCGGGGCTATGACACGGTAGAGGTTGACAAATTCCTGGAGGAAGTTTGCAAAGAGTTGGAGTATGTTTATTTGGATAATGCCAATCTGAAGCAGACCATTGAACGGGTTTCCAGCAAATTGGAATACTATCAGCAGATGGAAACGACTATGCAGAGTACCTTGGCCGTGGCTCAGGAAACCGCTGATGAGGTGCGCAGCAACAGTATGAAGCAGGCGGAATTGGTGGAAAAGGAAACTAAGGACAGATGCGCCCAAAGTTTGCATGCAGCAGAGAATGAGGCACATCGGCTTGTGGACGAGGCAACGGAGAAGGCCTCTGAATTATATTCCCAAATCAAAATCCGTGTGGACAGTCTGAAGAAGGCATGCGAAATGGAATGCCAGCGGATGCGTGATGACGCGGATGCTTATGCTGCGGAATTGCGTACTTCTGCGGAGGAGGAGACAAAGGCCCTGAAAGCATCAACCGAGGATTTTTGCAAGAAAACCAGTGAGGATACGATTTTCGAGAGCAAGAAGATATTGGAAAACGCCAGGGAAGAAGTGCATCAGATGATGATGGATGCCAACAGCAACTATCGTAAGATTCTTGCTGATGCCGAAGAGAGAAGCAACAGAATGATTTTTGAGGCCCAGAATAAGGCCACCCTTGCCAACAATGACTATGCGAATATTATGTCCAAGACCAACTCTTTCTGCAAAAATATGAAATATATGCTGCGGCAGCAGGTTGAATTGATGGAGGCATTCGGGGCGACTGGGGATGCGGATGCTGATGCTGCAGGGAACAAATGTGGAGAGGATGCTGTCAACTGATGATTGTTTTAGTAAGGCATGGAGAAGCGACACACCATACGCAACGTTTGACCGGCGGTTGGACGGATTCTGAGTTGACCGGATTCGGCATTAGGCAGATGGAGAGGACGGCCTATCATCTGAGGGGTTATTTTCAGGGGAAACTTTTGACCAGTCCTTTGCGTATTCTGACCAGCGATTTGCGGCGGTCCCGGCAGAGTGCGGAAATTGTTGCAAGGGCTTTGCAATTTGCCGGTGAGATTGAAAATTTTGAATTTTTGCGGGAGAAATGTAACGGGGAGGCCGCCAATCTTTCTGAGGAAGAGGCAAAAAAGATTTATTCCAAGCCCGCACCGGGGCCCCAGTTGGACCACAGAAATTATCCTGGGGGTGAGACCAGACGGGAATTTTTCCATCGGACTATTCAGGGCTTGGACAAGAATTTGGATTTGACCAAGGATAATGCGGTGGTTGTCACTCACAAAGGTACTATTCACAATATTCTTTTTCATTGGTTGGGGATGGATATAGACGAGGCGGTTCAGAAAAACATTTCTTTTTCCATAGATGCCGCATCTTATACGATTTTGGATATTAACCGATGGGGCGAGCGTTCAGTGGACAGATTGAATTGTAAATAATTTTATATAAAAAGGCAAAAATCCTCCGTAGAAAAATAATGGAGGATTTTTCTTTTTTATGCTATAATGTGGTATAATACCACATATATGGAAATATAGGTTTGATTATGAGCAAATTTTATTCGTTGTTGAATTACGGATGTCAGATGAATGAAAGTGACGGGGAACATTATTCCGGTCAGCTTCAGGAACTTGGCTATCAGTATGTTGCAGATTTTCATAAAGCGGATTTCATTTTGGTGAATACCTGTTGTGTACGGGAAAGCGCCGAAAAGAGGATTGCGGGTAAGATTGGGGAATTGAAGGCGGTGAAGGTTGCCAATCCCCAGGTCATTATTGCTGTGGCTGGTTGTATGGCCCAAAAGGAAGGGGACAAACTTTTGCAGAAATATCCCCAGATTGATTTGGTGCTGGGCACCAGTTATGTGGATGATTTCAAAAACATTTTGGCCAATTACCGCAGGCGTGCCGCTTTTCTTGATTTGACGGTCCGTCCCAAGGAGTTTGAGGGGACCAAGGTTCGCAAGTCCTCTTTTCATGCCTGGATTCCCATTATGTACGGATGCAATAATTTTTGCACCTATTGCATCGTACCCTATGTGCGGGGCAGGGAAAGGAGCCGGAAGAAGGAGAATATTCTTGCTGAGGTCCGGCAGGGTGTGAGCCAGGGCTACAAGGAGTTTACCCTTTTGGGTCAGAATGTGGACAGTTACGGTAAGGAGTTTGGGGTGCCGGATGCCTTTGCGGATTTGTTGTTGGCGGTGGACGCTATTCCCGGGGTGGAACGGCTGCACTATATGACCAGCCATCCCAGGGATATCAGCGATGCTGTGATTGGGGCGGTGGCCAAGGGCCGGCATATTTCTGAGCATTTTCATTTGCCGGTGCAAAGCGGCAGTAACGAAATCCTGCGTAGGATGAATCGGGGATATACCCGGGAGCATTATTTGGAGTTGATCAGAAAGATTCGTTTGGCGGTACCCCAGGCGGTGATTACCACGGATATTATTGTGGGTTTCCCCGGTGAAACGGAGGAGGACTTCCAAGGCACTTTGGATTTGGTGCAGGAAGTGGGTTTTGATTCCGCCTTCACTTTCATTTATTCCAAGCGTAGCGGTACTCCGGCGGCTAAAATGGAGAATCAGATTCCCTTGGATGTGAAGAAGCAGCGTTTGCAGCGGCTGATGGATTTGGAAAACATTAACAGTTTGGCTTGCAATGAAAAGATGGTGGGGAGGGAGTATTCGGTATTTGCGGAGGGTCCCACCAAGAACAGGGATATTTGGAGCGGCAGGACCAGCGGCAACAAATTGGTACTTTGGCCTGTTGAAGGTAGAGCCTACAAACAGGGTGATGAGGTGCAGGTACTGGTGGAGAAGGCCCAAACCTGGTTGGTGAAAGGAAGAGCAAAGCAATGAGTTTGACACCTATGGTGGAACAATATATGGCGGTGAAGAAGCAACATCCGGATGAACTTTTGTTCTTCAGGTTGGGGGATTTTTATGAGATGTTCAATGAGGATGCCCTTGTTGCCAGCCGTGAGTTGAATCTGACCTTGACCAAAAGGAGCAACAGCAATGGGGATATGCCCATGTGCGGTGTGCCCTATCATGCGGTGGATGGTTATTTGGCCAAGTTGGTTAAAAAGGGTTATCGTATAGCCATTTGCGAGCAGACGGAGGACCCAAAAGAAGCCCAGGGGAATATAGTACAGCGGGATGTTATCCGTATTGTTACTCCCGGTACGGCACTTAATGAGGAAGTGCTGAATGAGGGGCAGCACCGTTATTTGGTTTATCTGTTGGAAGAGGGAGAGAGGATTTGTCTTAGCGCTGCGGATGTTTCCACCGGTGACTGTTTGTGGTTTGTGGCGGAGGGCAGGGACCGGCTTTCCCATTTGAGCGAGCAGCTTTACAAGTTGCAGCCATCGGAATTGGTGCGGGGCAATCAGGTGGAGCATTGGGAGGATTTTGCCCAGTGGCTGCAGAATAAATTGGAGGATTGCACCATCAATCTGAATTTTATTGCTGACGGCAGGGATTACTATGTACAGCATTTTGCCCAGGTGGAAGTGGATGATTTGGTACGCCGTACGGTGCGGGGTTTGCTCAGTTATTTGCATGCCACCATTATGACCAATCTCAGCCATATCAACAAATTGAGGGAGATTAGGCAGGAAAACTATATGCTCCTGGATGCTACTGCCATTCGCAATTTGGAACTTTTCAAGAATATGGCGGATGGGGGCAGACGGGGCTCTTTGTTGGATATTCTTGATTTCACCAAGACCAGTATGGGGAAGCGCAAGTTGAGAAATTATTTGGAAAACCCGCTTCTGGATTTGGCGAAGATTTACAGCCGTCAGGATTTCGTTGAGGAATTTTATAAAGATATGAATCTGCGTCGGGCCTTGGCGGAGCGGCTGGCGGGGGTGAAGGATTTGGAGCGGATCGTTTCCCGCTTGGAGATTGGTTCTGCCAACGCCAGGGATTTGCTTGCTTTGCGGATGTCTTTGGATGAATTGCCTGATATTAAGCAAACATTGTTGAATTGCCGTTCCGGTTTGGCTCACCAATATGCCCAGGAAATTGTTTTGCATGAAGAATTGCGAAATTTGTTGGCACAGGCAGTGGCGGATGAACCTCCTTTCAGCGTTCGGGAAGGCGGCATGATTCGGGAAGGTTATAATCGGGAGTTGGATGAAACCAGGGTTATTGCCAGGGACAGCAAGAGTTGGATGCAGAATTTTGAAATGCGCATCAAAGAGACCACGGGCATCAAAACCCTTAAGGTTGGTTTTAACAAGGTCTTTGGATATTACATTGAGGTTAGCAAGGGCCAGAGCGGGAATGTGCCGGATTACTTTGTCAGGAAACAGACCCTGGTGAATGCGGAGCGGTACATTGTTCCCGAACTCAAGGAATTTGAAAACAAGATTCTTGGGGCCAAAGAGAAGATTGAGCAACTGGAATACTATTTGTTTAACCAACTGCGGGAAGAGGTGCGTCAACGCATGGTTTCCCTGCAGGCCACGGCGGAGGCGGTTGCCAATGTGGATGTGCTTTTGAGTTTGGCGGAGTGTGCCTTCAAGTATAACTATATCCGCCCGGAACTCAACAACAAGGGGGAAATCAATATTACGGATGGCCGTCATCCGGTGGTGGAACGGCTTTTGGAGAAGGAAATTTTTGTGCCCAATAATACTTCTTTGAACAACCGTGACGAGATGATGATTGTTCTGACGGGCCCCAATATGGCGGGCAAATCCACTTATATGCGGCAGGTGGCGATTTTGGTGCTTATGACCCAAATGGGGGCTTTCATTCCTGCCCGCAGGGCCAGCATTTGTCCTGTGGACAGAATCTTTACCAGGGTGGGGGCTTCCGATGATTTGGCCAGCGGTCAATCCACATTTATGATGGAGATGAACGAGGTGGCCCAGATTCTGCGTTTTGCCACCAACAAATCCCTGGTTATTCTTGATGAGGTGGGACGGGGCACCAGCACCTTTGACGGTATGAGTATCGCCAGGGCTGTATTGGAATATTTGTATGCAAAAATCCATGCCAAGACCCTTTTTGCTACACATTATCATCAATTGATTACTTTGGAAGAGAGTATGCCGGGGTTGAAGAACTATAGTGTGGCGGTGAAGGAACGGGGCAATAGCATTGTGTTTCTGCGGCGGATTGTGCCCGGGGGTACAGATAAGAGTTATGGTGTGCATGTGGCCCGGCTGGCGGGCCTGCCCAGGCAGGTGGTGGACAGGGCTAATGCCTTGTTGGAAGAATATGATAAAAATAAATTTGCTTCAGAGGAAGCCGATTTTAAGAGGCCCATTCAGGCGGATGAGGGTTCTTCCTCTCTTTTTGGGGAGAACCCGGTGGTGGAGGAATTGAAGAAAATTGATGTGATGAGTTTGACTCCGTTGGAAGCCATGAATGTTTTGGCAAAATTGCAGGACTTGGTAAAAGATGAATGAGATTAAGATTTTAGATTTGCATACGGCTAATCAGATTGCGGCGGGGGAAGTGGTGGAGAAGCCCGCCAGCGTGGTGAAGGAATTGGTGGAGAACGCCCTGGATGCGGGGGCTACCAAAATTCAAGTAACCACTGTGGAGGGGGGCACGGAGTTTATTCGGGTGACGGACAATGGTTCCGGAATGAACAAGGCCGATGCTCAGGTGGCTATTTTGCGTCATGCCACCAGCAAGTTGCGGAGTGCGGAGGATTTGTTGGCATTGGGAACTTTGGGCTTTAGGGGCGAGGCCCTGCCCAGCATTGCCAGTGTCAGTCATTTTGATTTGGTTACCAGGGTGGCGGATGAGGAAATGGCCACCCATATTCATATTGATGGGGGCTCCCAGCCGGTTGTTTCCGAGCAGGGCGGCAGCATTGGCACCACCGTCCAAGTTGAAGATTTGTTTTTCAATGTTCCTGCCCGGCGGAAGTTTTTGAAGAGCGTGAGTACGGAAACCCGCTATATTTCGGAAATGCTGACGAAGTTGGCCCTGAGCCGTGGAGATGTTTCCTTCCATTATGTGAACAACGATAAGGATGTTATCCTTACTTCCGGTGACGGCAATTTGAAGAACGCCATTTTGGCCTTGTATGGCAGTAATGTGGTCAGGGAGCTTTTGCCCTTGGAGTTTGAGTATGAGGGTGTGAAATTGTGGGGGTTCATTTCCAAGCCAACCCTGTTGAAGAACACCCGTCAGTGGCAGACCTTTTATGTGAACGGCCGTTCCATCAGCAGCATTATGTTGGGCAAGGCGGTGGAGCATGCCTATCAGAGTATGATTCCCAAGAGCGGTTTTCCTTTTGTGGTCTTGTTTTTGGAAGTGGATAAGGCGGCGGTGGATGTGAATGTGCATCCCCAAAAGGCGGAAGTGAAATTTAGCGATGAGGGATTGATGTATCGGGCGGTTTATCACGCCTGTCTGTCGGCTCTGACCAATAGTACGGCTAAAATTCCGGAAAAACCGGCGGAAGGTCCGGTACAGGGTAAGGAAGAGAAATTTTTGCGTAATGAAACCCGCTATGAGCCGGTACCGATTTTTGAAAGCAAAAAATACGAAGAGGCCTATACGCCGCCCCCCATGGCAGTGGCGGATAAGTGGGCGGAGGTCTACAAAAAGTTAGACAGTGAGACCGTTAATCTGCAGGGGAATGAAAATAAGGGTGTTGAGACGGAGGAGAGTGTTCCGGAAATCTATCCCATTGGGCAGGTGGATAAAACCTTTATCATTGCCCAAACCGCCACCAGCTTGTTTTTGATTGACCAGCATGCGGCCCACGAGAGAATTTTGTATGACAAACTTTTGCTGAGGCATGCCAAGGTGGATACTGTGGCACTGTTGATGCCCCTTTATTTGGATGTGGAGGAGGGGGATTTGGAAGTGCTGCTTGCCAACAGGTCCGAATTGCAGCAATTGGGAGTGGACCTGGAAGAGGGTGGTGACAAGATTTTACGGGTAAATGCTTTGCCCGTGGATATTGGGGAAGCCAAGGCCCAGGATTTTATTGGGGAAATTGCAGGATTGCTGCGGGAAAACAGGAGTATCAACCCTGCCGAGTTAAGGCGGGAAGTGCTACATATGACTGCCTGCAAAGGGGCCATTAAGGCAGGTCAGGAACTGAATATGCGGCAGATGCGGGATTTGCTTGGCCAGCTGTTGCATACAGCCCATCCCTTCACTTGCCCCCATGGTCGCCCCTGTATGATAGAAATTACCTCTGATGAGCTTTATAAAATGTTTAAAAGGACGGGATTCTAATGGACTTTATTATTACGACGACACGCAACAATCAGGAGGAGTTGCGGCCTGTGGCCAAACGCTGGTCCAATGCTTTGCAGGTGCCTTTCATTTACCGGGAGGATTGGAATTTGGACCGTATGCTGGATGAATACGAAGTGAAGGCGGCTTTGTTGGCTTCCGCCAAGGGGGCCAAGGTGTATTGCAACGGTCACAAATTCGCTTATCATCCCAGCATGGCCAAATTAAGGATTGAGAATATCAAAAAAGGCGGAACGGACCATTTGGTTGAAATTATGGGGCTGAAACCGGGCATGCGGATTTTGGATTGCACTTTGGGGTTGGCGGCGGATGCGGTGGTTGCTTCCTATGCTGTGGGGGCAACGGGCAAGGTGGTGGGTCTGGAAAGGGAAACCCTTTTGCATTTTACCGTACAGCAGGGTTTGAAAAATTATGAAGCCAAGGACGGGGATTTGGTTGCAGCCATGCGGAGAATTGTGGCTATCAATGCGGATGCGGAGATTTTTCTCAAGACCCGTACGGAAGAATACGATGTAATTTATTTTGACCCTATGTTTGAAACGCCGGTGAAGAAATCCAGTAATATGGAGCCCTTGCGGGATTTGGCCTATAACAAGCCCCTGACCAGGGATTTGGTGGATCTGGCCCTGACTCGTGCCCCCATGGTGGTGGTGAAGGAAAGATACATCAAATATTTGCGTGACTTGGGTTGTACCGACTTTGGCGGGGGAAAATACAGCTCCGTCAAATACGGAATCAGGTACAGGTGATGAATAACCGTGTTGCGGTGATTTTGGGTCCTACGGCGGTGGGCAAAAGTCAGGTGGGACTGGCGGTTGCCCAACGGCTCAATGCCGAAATTATCAGCGGTGACAGTATGACGGTTTATCGGGGTATGGATATTGGCACCGCCAAGCCCTCATTGGCGGACCGGAAGCTGGTGCCCCATCACTTGCTGGATATATTGAATCCGGATGAGCAGTATGATGTGTACCGCTTTCAGCAGGAGGCGGGGGAGCTGATTAGGGAGATTAACGGCAGGGGCAAGTTGCCCCTGATTGTTGGTGGGACCGGATTGTATATTCAGGCACTTTTGGAGAACTATGATTTTGCCGGACGCAACGCCAAAAACAAGAAGCCCCAGGAATTGTGTTATCGGGTTTACGGGCTGAATATGCCCAGGGAACTGCTCTATGCAAGGATAGGGGAGCGGGTGGACAAAATGTTGGCGGAGGGCCTGGAAGGGGAAGTCAGGGGACTTTTGGACAGGGGGTTGTCCTCGGAGACGGCTTCCATGAAATCCATTGGCTATAGGCAGATGTTGTGGTATATTTTGGACGGTATGCCCTATGATGAGGCGGTTGCCAAATTGAAGCAGGCCACCAGAAATTTTGCCAAGCGGCAGTTTACCTGGTACCGCCGGATGGACTATATAAAATGGTTGGACATTCGGGAGGAAAGGGATTATGCTTTGGCGGTGGAGGATATTTGTAAAGACCTTGTAATCGCTTTTGATTTGGTATAGAATTGAACTAAGTGAAATTTTGCAGTTGTGTCAGAAATGAGGTGTAACATGGCGAGAAAAAAAAGAAAGAAAGTTAAGACAAGATTTTGGTTCTTTTGCTTGTTGTTTGTTGTAGTGGCCGCCATCGGCTGCGGGATTCTTTATTCCCTGTTCAGCGGCGGCAAGGATGTTTTGGATCCGGACAGCAAGGATGGTAAAAAACAACCCATATCAGTTGTGGCCGAGTGTACGGAGGCCCAAAGAAATTTGGACAGCATCCTGTTGCGGCAAAAATGGCAGCTGGTGGAAAAATCCCGGGGCAGGAAGGAGATTCCGGTTCCGGAAACCGGCGGGGTGGTGCTTACCAGCGAAAGAACGGTGGGAGTGGGTGTGCCTGAGGAATTGGATCCCAAGGATGCAGCAGAACTGATAAAATCCAAATTGGTTGGTACCGGTCTGGTGTACATCGGCGGTGAAAAGGCCCTCTATAACGAAAAATACGATGCCTACAAATGTCAGATTGGAGTTGCCGTAAAGGCGGGCAGAGGCAAACGGAATTTTGTTTCGGACACTTTGATTTTCTTTAACAATTTGAATCTGGGGAAGACCAAGGAACAGTTGGATAAAGTTCAGCGTCACTATGAGGGAAAATTGGCCATTGTGATTGATGATTGCGGCACGGATATTAAGCCCATCCGCACTTTGTTGAATTTGGACATTCCCTTCAATTTCTCCATCTTGCCGGGGAAGGACTTCAGCAGTGATATTCTTGCGGCGGTTAACGGCAAAGGCAGGGTGGCATTGCTGCACCTGCCCATGGAGCCCATCAACAGGGCGGCTATGAGTGAAGGGAGCAATACCATTGTTAGTGAAATGACGGATGCCCAGGCCGCATCCCTCACCAAGCGGCATTTGCAAAACCTTTATGGTGTGGTGGGTGTGAACAACCATCAGGGATCCAAGATTACTGTTGACAGGAACAAGATGAAAGCGGTGCTGGAAGTGTTGAAGCAGCAAAACATTTTCTTCCTGGACAGCAAAACCAATGGTGAAACCATAGCCAGGGATGTGGCCAGGGAAATGGGGGTCAAGACCTGTATGAACGACAAATTCCTGGATAACAGCACCAATCCTGAGGCGATCAGGGAAGAGGTATACAAGGTTATGGCCATGGCGGAACGGAACGGCAGTGCCATAGCCATTTGCCATGCCCGTCCCAATACTGTGGCCATGTGGCAGAAATATGTTGATGAATTTAAGGCAACGGGAATTACTTTCGTGCCTGTTACGGATTTGCTTTACTAAGAGAGGTTGAAGATTGTGAGAACAGCATTATTGATGGCATTGATGACCGGTATTTTGTCCGGTTTGGGCAATTATTTTGGAGGATTGCAGGGATTTCAGACCATGTTGATTTTCTCTGTCGGTATGAATCTGTTGGTATATTGGAATTGCGACAAGATGGTATTGGCCCAGTACCATGCGATTCAGGTGGATGAAAAAACCGCTCCCGGACTCTATGGTACGGTAAAAAAACTGGCCACCAGGGCCGGCTTGCCCATGCCCAGGGTTTACATTGTGAACTCCGATGTTCCCAATGCCTTTGCTACAGGGCGTAATCCGGAACATGCGGTGGTTTGCGTTAACCGGGGTTTGGCCAACATGTTGAACCAGGAGGAATTGGAAGGGGTTTTGTCCCACGAACTTACCCATGTAAAAAATCGTGATATTTTAATCAGTACGGTGGCGGCAACCATGGCGGGTATGATTACCACGGTGGCCCGTTGGGGCATGTTCTTTGGAGGGGGCAGGGATGAGAACGGCAACAGCCGCAATCCCATTGTGAGTATTTTGATTATGGTTTTGGCGCCTATTGCGGCGGCCCTTGTGCAAATGGGCATCAGCCGCAGCCGGGAATATCTGGCGGATGAGGGGGGCGGCAACATCAGCGGCAACCCCAACGCTCTGGCGGATGCACTTTTGAAAATCGAAAGTTATGCGAAAAACGCCCGTCCCATGGCTTATGCCACGGAGAACACGGCCCACATGTTCATCATCAATCCCTTTGCCGGGGTGAATATGAAAACTTTGTTCAGCACCCATCCGGCTACGGCGGACAGGGTAAAACGTTTGCGTGAGCAGGCGGCGAAGATGGGGAAGTAGAGTGTAGTGGGTAGTGGGTAGAGTGTAGTGGGTAGAGTGTAGAGGAGAGGATTATAGGATGAATAAGCAATTGGAATGGTTGAAGAAGTTTAGCGAGACCTGCGGTGTCAGCGGTGACGAAGGCCGTATGAAGGCCTTGATGCTGGAAAGATTGCAGGGGAAGGCCCAGGTCAGCTATGACAAATTGGGCAGTGTGGTTTTTACCAATGCCTGCAAGGAGAAGGATGCCCCGAAAATCATGTTGGCGTCCCATATGGACGAAATCGGTTTTATGGTCAAGCACATCACCAAAGAGGGCTTTTTGCGTTTTGTCTGCCTGGGTGGCCGGTGGGAGCAGGTGATGCTCAGCCAAAGGGTTACGGTACACGGCACCAAGGGGGATTTGGTGGGGGTAATCGGTTCCAAACCGCCCCATATTCTTGCCCCTGAAGAGCGGACCAAAATGGTGCAGAAACGGGACATGTATATTGATATCGGTGCCAAAGACGACAAGGAAGCGCGCAAACTGGGTGTCAAGGAAGGTGTCTTTGTTACTCCCTATGCGGAAATGGCCCAGATGGGGGACGGCAAAACCCTTTTGGGCAAGGCATGGGACAACCGCATCGGCTGTGCCGTTATGGCGGATGTTATGGAAAATCTGGCCGCCAAACCCGGCAAGAACACTGTCTTTGGGGTGGCTACGGTGCAGGAAGAAGTGGGACTTAGGGGAGCCCAGACCAGCGTGAATATGCTGAAACCGGATGTGGCCTTTGTTATTGATACTTGTGTGGCGGGCGGAACTCCTGGAGTGGCGGATGAAGTTGCTGCCGCCAAAATCGGTCAGGGCATCGCTATTACGGTTTATGATGCGGGGATGATTCCCAACACCGCCCTGCGTGACTTTGCTTTGGAAGTGGCCAAAAAACTGAAAGTGCCCACCCAAATCAGCGTCAGCGAAGGTGGTGCCACCGACGGGGGGCGTATCCATATCAGTGGGGAAGGTGTCATCACCCTGACCTTCAGCATTCCCACCCGTTATATCCACAGTCATCAAAGTGTTATCCATTTGGACGACTATCTTGGGGCGGTCAAACTGATCACCGAGATGGTACGGCAAATGGACACTAAAAAATATCAACAAATTTTACAAGCTTGAAAGGAGCTAAAAAAACTATGGAAAAGACCTTACTTTTGATTAAACCCGACGGAGTTAAAATTCACGCCATTGGTGAAATCCTCTCCCGTTTTGAACGGAAGGGTTTGACTATCGCCGCCTTGAAGCTGATTAATGCTACCAAAGAGCAGGCCGAATTCCATTATGCTGAGCATAAAGGCAAACCTTTCTTTGGCGAATTGGTGGATTTCATCACCGGCAGCCCCCTGGTTGCGGCTGTCATCGCCGGCGATAACGCCATCAAAGCGGTTCGTCAGCTGAATGGTGCCACCAACCCCTTGGAGGCGGTACCCGGCTCTATCCGTGGCGACTACGGCCTTTCTATCGGTGAAAATATTGTTCACGGTTCCGACAGCCCTGAGGCGGCGGAGCGGGAAATCAACAACTTCTTCAAAAAAGAAGAAATCGTATTTTAAGGAGAGAGCATGAAAGCAGCAGTATATACCCGTACAGGTGACAAGGGAACCACCGGTCTGTACACCGGACAGAGGGTGCCCAAACA
The DNA here is from genome assembly GCA_024405585.1 of Acidaminococcaceae bacterium. Taxonomy (GTDB): domain Bacteria; phylum Bacillota; class Negativicutes; order Acidaminococcales; family Acidaminococcaceae; genus Phascolarctobacterium_B. Next base: position 14,474 of record JAKSOM010000009.1, read on the forward strand.
AAGCGTCAGGGTTGAGGCTTATGGCAGTGTGGACGAAATCACCTCCGCACTGGGCCTGGCCCGTTCCCTTTGCCAACATCAGGATGTTAAAGCCACCATCATCAAAGTGCAACAGCTTCTGATGAGTTTGATGGCGGATGTGGCCAGCATAGGCGGCCAGCCCTATATCACGGAAGAACATGTAAAAATGTTCGAAAGCACCATCGACAAGTTTGACGAGAAACTGGAACCCCTGGGCCATTTTGTAATCCCTGGTGATACTCCCGGTGCAGCGGCTTTGGATTTGGCCAGAACCACCACCCGTCGGGCGGAACGTAACCTGCTCCGTTTGCAGGAACAGGAAGAAGTCAACCAAAATGTTCTGATTTGCATCAACCGTCTCAGCGATTTGTGCTTTATCCTGGAAAGGGTGGAAGCGGAGCTGAACTGATTGACAAAAAAACATAAATGGGATTTTCGTTGTTTCGGCTTGCTGTTATACCATCAGTTACGACTTGGTTTAAGGCAGGGGCAGTATGTCCGTGAGCATATTATGTTTGGCTCCACCTTTGGTGGAGCCGCCGCTTTTTGGAACTCGGTTGCGGCAAAGGGGTTTGGCAAGCGTTCGCACACTTGGAACACCGAGAGTGCGGAGGATGGGCAGTGGCAGCGAAGCGTGGTGGTGGGGTGAGCAATTAACTTGACACTTTAAGTTAGAAGTTGTAAGTTAGAAGTTATAAATTAATGGTAAGATGTTTCTTTGATTAGAGCAGGAAAGTCAGATGAAAGCGAAGCTTGGCCCCTTTGTAAAGTGAATAGTGGATAGAGTGTAGTGGATAGTGGGTAGTGGGTAGAGGATTCAGGGACGAACTTTCTCTACTATAATCAACGGAACTATTTACCATATTTTTAAGCTTTAAGTTTTTATCTTTTAACTTATTTTTCTCAAAAATTCCTTGACAAAATATTTTTAAGGTGTATAATATTAAAAGTTGAAGGTGTATTTTGTGGCATCGTGGGATTCCTGCGGTGCGTAAAATTTTTTTAGAGTAGGGTGAAATGAATGCATTTCACCAGTGAAATGCATTCATTTCACTCATAAAAAA
>JAKSOM010000090.1 GCA_024405585.1 Acidaminococcaceae bacterium
TCTTACTGTTTTTTCAAAAAGTAAAAAGTGTCCACACTTTGGGGTATAGTATAAATCAAACAAAAAATCCCTCCGATTTTAATCAAAGGGACTTTTTGCAGCCGTAACTGTTTAATAAACATAAGGCGCAAAGTACGCAATTATATCTTTTCCCACTCCGATTTGACCAACGGCTTGTTCAAATCTCTGAGATAGGGAACTGTACGACGTGCTTCCAGACATTTGTCCAAATCAATTTCCGCCACCAATACTTTGTCCTCGTCACGCTCCGCCTCGCAAAGCACAGAACCGTCCGGGGCAACAATGCGGGAATGGCCGCCCAGGAATACGGTGTTGTCATCCACCCCGGCACGATTGACGGCGATTACATAGATTCCGTTTTCCAAAGCCCGGGCCTTAGATTGAATGTCCCACACATAATATCTTGCCCTGCCGAAGGCGGCGGGATAAATGATTACGTTGGCCCCCTTCAAAGTCAGCAGACGGGAAATATCCGGGAAACCGATTTCATAACAAATCTGCATGCCGATACGCAAATCACCGTATTGGATAGGTTCAGGAACTTTGGAGCCGTTTTGGAACCGCAGTTCCTCGTTATCCCAAAGATGTACTTTGTCGTAGGTGCCCATCACTCCATTTTCATTGACGGTGAGGGCAGTATCGGTAATGATGCCGGGGTTTTTGTTATTGGCCATAATGCAGCCGGAGACCAGAATCTGATACTTCTTGGCTTGTTCAATCATCCATTGGGTAGTACGGCCACCGGGAATATCCTCCGCCAGCAGCACATCCTCCTTGGGAACCCAATAGCCGGTGTTGAAGAGTTCCGGAAAAATCACCCATTTTGCCCCCTGGTCAACCGCCTCCTTCAGCAGTTTTTCCGCCAGGGCCAAGTTGGCATCCACATCCCGCAGTACACAATTCATTTGCACCGCAGCGACTTTAATTTTCATAATCTAACCTCCGTAGGGATTCATATTAATCTCTTCGATATAGGGGGCGGAACCCAAAATGTTTTGGAAGGCCACCAGGGATTCCAAAATCTGGTGAGGTTCCAAACCCTTCATAATGAAGACGATTTGGGAATTTTTTTCCTCCCCGTTCCAATCTTCCAAATGATGGGGCGGATGGATAATGTGCTGCACTCCGTTAATCACAATGGGGCCCTTTTCCCCCACGTCCACCATGCCCTTAATTCTGAGCATTTTTTCCCCATGGGTGTAGAGCAGCATACTCATCCACAAACCGAAGGCGGTCCAATCCAAGGCCTCATAAAATTTTATGGACATGGAGCGGACTTCCGTATCATGCTCCACCTTCTTGTCCCTATATTTTTCCTGAATCTCCGTCAGCTGCTCCAACCGGTTGTTTTGACTGTTCTGCCCCTTGTCAAAAACCACCGTGGGGTCAATGATGCCGTGGGCCGTGCCATAGACCGTTGCCGCAGGGTTCAAGTGATGCAACCGGTGGTGCATTTGGTGCAGCCGCTCATGGTCCACCAAATCCGTTTTAGTTACAATTATCCTGTCCGCAGTAACAATCTGCTTGAGGGTCTCCGGATTGTTTTGCAAATGCAATTCCCCATTGGCCGCATCCAAACAGCATACCACACTGTCCACATAGAAACGGTTGGTGAGCAGGGGGTCCATCAGGATGGAAAAAAGGATGGGGGCCGGGTCCGCCAGGCCGGTGGTTTCGATAACCACCCTGTCCATGTCGTTTTCCCCCCGCTCCTTTTCGTTAAGGATTTCCTTCAACTCGTTGATAAGGTCATCCCGCATATTGCAACAGATGCAGCCCCCGCTCAAAAGACGGGTTTTCTCCTCAATCCGCCGTATCAGACGGTGGTCCAGCCCCACCTGACCGTATTCATTGATGATAACCGCCGTATTTTTGTATTCCTCGTGCTGCAGCACATTGGCCAAAAGGGTGGTTTTGCCGCTGCCCAAAAATCCCGTTACAATAGTAATGGGAAACCTGCTGTCGCCTGCAATCATAAGGCCTCATTCCCTTTCTGCAACTAACTGAGAAACGCCGGACCCAGGCGATCCATATTCTTATGGCACAAATCCGAAGCGGCCTTCCACATGCCGCCCAAATCGTTCACCACCTTGCTCATGCCCTTTTTATCAAAAAGGGTGTAACGGCTGCCGTTCCAATCGTTCATCTTCAAGCCGTAAAAGCCCAAAATCTTGTTGGCGATATTCACCCTTTTCAGTCGCAAACGCCGTCTGTCCCGCTGGCTCTCACCCGCCACAACCACCTTCTTGTTCCTATACTCCACATCGTGTAGCGGCTGGTCCGTCCAATGGACGCTCATAATCATCTCACCGCACAATACACACATTGTCCTTCCCTCCAATCTTTATAAGGAAGGCGTGCAACAAATCGCTGCACGCCCTCTACATGCGCAGGTCACCTGACACCTGTCATAAACCAATCCTTATTTCTTGGGGAAACGTTTGATGAATTCATCAGCCATTTCGTTCAAGGTGCACCATCTTACCCCTTCGTGCTTGTTGATATGGTCAATCAGATGTTGATGGCAATTCAAGCATTTGATACGGCCGGAAACATCGGGATGAATGGTCATGGGGAATACTGCGAAATCGTAGTTTTCATATACATAGTCGAAGCTGTCTTCCCACATACCGAAAATCTCCCTGGGGCTATGGAAGCCGAAGCTGTTGGGGGACTTCTTGATGAACATCATGGGAGGAATATCATCCAAATCCCAGTTAGCCGGAATCTCTACCAAATCGGTCTCTTCGCCACGAACCAGGGGTTTCATCCAGGTCTCTGCGGGAGCAGAGTAATCAATCTTGCTCCAGCTGTCGCCGATACGTACATAATAAGGCATGCAATCGTGATGCATCAGGGAATGGTCATATTTGATACCGTATTTCTTCAACAGTTTGTCGGTAACATTGCTGAATTCCCACCAGGGAGCAACATAGCCGGTGGGGCCCTTGCCCGTAAGTTTGGTGATCAGCTCAATGGATTTCTTCAGAATGTCCTCTTCCTGCTGCGGAGTCATGGCGATGGGGTTTTCATGGGAATAACCATGGGAACCGATTTCATGGCCTGCTTCAACAATCATCTTCATTTGCTCCGGGAAGGTCTCAATGGAGTGGCCGGGAGCAAACCAGGTAACCTTCAGATTGTTCTTTTTGAACAATTTCAACAGACGGGGAATGCCTACCTCACCTGCGAAAAGGCCTCTGGAAATATCATCCGGGGAATCTTCGCCGCCATAGGAACCTAACCAACCTGCTACCGCATCAATGTCAACACCATAACCAACCAGAATCTCTTTTGCCATTTTTACAATCCTCCTTTTTAACTCATTTCGACAGCCCCTTGGCATGGGGAACCGCCCTCTTTGGTAACAATTATAAAACACCACCACACCTACGGGAAGTAGTTCCTTCCTTGCCAGTGACAAAAATTTTTCTGCCGCACAGAATACCAATATATGCTATTATATATAAGGTTTTTTGTAAGACAATCTTAAGAAAGGAGACCAAACAACATGTTGACACCCGAACTGTTGGAGCGAATCAAAGCCATCCGGGATACGGGCAGCTTTGCCAAGGCGGCGGACAAACTGTTCCTTTCACGCCAAGCCCTGCTGTCCCAAATAACCTCCCTGGAACAGGAAATCGGCTTCCCTATATTCTGCCGCAGCGCTAAGGGAACAGTACTTACCAACGCCGGTGCCATGTTCTTTACCGAATCCTTCGGCATCCTTGATTCCTACCAAAGATTGCTGCGCAAATGCAATGAGGAAGCAGCTGGCAGACACTCCCTACGCATCGGGTCCTTGCCCAACCTGCCAGGGATTTCCCTGCCCACAATCTGCCGTGAATACCAAAAGATTTATCCCAATGTAGCCCTGCACTTTTTGGATTTCCCCCTCAAATACTATTTTGACCTCTTCAACATCCACACCTTTGACATCATGACGGAAAACATGATGAACTACCACCATCATTTGGAAAATTTGGATTTTCTTTTGCTCAGGAAAGTCCCCCAACATATCGGCGTTTCCGAAAGTTCTCCCCTGGCCAGAAAAAAGAAAATTTCCTTCAAGGACTTGCGGGGCCTCACCCTGCTCATGTACCGCAAAGGTATCGGCAAATCCGAGGACCAGCTCCGGGAATACCTGCACAAAAACGAACCGGACATCAACATTGTCGATATCGAACTTTATGACACGTCCCTCACCGCCAGAGCGTTTATGAGCAACTGTGTGGTCCTGCTCTACACCAAAAAAAGTTATCCCGGCCTGATAAGCATTCCTGCGGATTGGGACATCACCATCGACCTGGGAATCGGCTACCACAAACAACACAACGAAGATGTGACCAATCTCATCACCCTCACAGAGGAACTGAACAAAAAAATGGACATCTTCTCCTAACGGGAGTACACTTTCCGCCCTCCGCCCTAAAAAACACGATTTTGTGATGTCGACATATTATCCAAATATGTCGACATCAAATATTCCTATTTTCACAAAATCAATAAAAAATTCCTTCGATTTTTATCTACGATTTTTATCGAAGGAACTTTTTTACTGCTGACTTTTCTAAACGCTTAACACTC
>JAKSOM010000091.1 GCA_024405585.1 Acidaminococcaceae bacterium
ATCAAGGAACGTCTGGCCAATGTCCAGGGAAACATTTTCTTCAAGCATGAGTACACTGAAATCAAAGCGGACTCCGCTGTTTATAACTGGAAAACCAAAATCGCCACCTTCAGGAACGCCAGTTACAACGGACGCAGCAAAAAAAGCGTCCTGACCTATGACGTGATGAAGAAAAAATTAGTTTAATGATGCCAAAATTGCTTTGGCACTGGCGGCAGGATTTTCGGCTTGCGTAATGGGACGGCCCACCACAATATGGGTTGCCCCATTTTTTATTGCCCCTTCCGGAGTTGCCACCCGGCTTTGGTCATTCAGAGCCGCCCCCGCCGGCCGCACTCCCGGTGTAACAATCAGAAAATCTTCTCCGCAGGCCCTGCGAATCATGGCCGCCTCCATAGGGCTGGCCACCACCCCGTCCAAACCGCAGCTTTGTGCCAATTTTGCCAATGCCACCTCCTGTTCGGGAATGCTGTTCCTGTACTTCACCCGGCTGAACTGTCCCTCATCCATACTGGTCAGAACGGTTACCGCAATCACTTTTGGGGCAGAAATTCCCAATGCCTCCGCTTTGGTGCGAACGGCCTTCACCGCCTCCTTCATCATCTTGGCACCACCCACTCCGTGCACGTTCAACATATCCGCACCCAGTTCTGTCAGAACGCTGCAGGCATGGGCTACAGTATTGGGAATATCTTGCAATTTCAAATCCAGGAAAACCTTCTTGCCCCTGTCCTTCAAAAACCGGATAATCTCACTGCCGCAGGCATAGTACAACTCCATGCCCACCTTGTAGTAGACAACACTGTCACCCAATTCAAGCACACATTTTTGAGCATCCGCCAAATTATTAAAATCCAACGCTACAATTAATCTTTCCATGCCGCCCCCACAATCTCGCTGATATTCTTGATACCCTTCCTATCCATATAAGCCAACATACCCTCGGCAATTCTTTCTGCAATATCCGGCTGCACAAAATTGGCAGTCCCCACAGCCACACCGCTGGCCCCTGCCAAAATAAATTCTATGGCATCCTGCCAATTCATAATGCCCCCCATGCCGATGATGGGCACATGCACCCTTTGGGCCACCTGATACACCATACGCACCGCCACAGGACGGATGCAGGGGCCGCTCAACCCCCCCACCACATTACCCAAAACAGGTTTTTGGGTCTCAATGTCAATCTTGGTGCCCACCAAGGTATTAATCATACTGATGGCATCCGTGCCCGCATCTTCCACAGCCAGTGCCATCCCCACAATATCCGTCACATTGGGGCTCAACTTGGTTATGACCGGCTTGGAAGTGGCTTCCTTCACCGCCCTTACCACCTGGGCGGCAGCCACCGGGTCCGTACCGAAAACCAGTCCCCCCTCCTTCACATTGGGACAGGAAATGTTTATCTCCACCATATCCACCCCGTCCACATCCAATTTTTTGGCCACAGCCGCATATTCCTCCACGCTGTGACCGTAAATATTGACAATTACAGGTGTGTCATACTGCTGCAAAAGAGGCAAAGTGTTTTGCAAAAAATACTCGCTGCCGGGATTTTCCAAACCGATGGAGTTCAGCATCCCCGCCGGGGTCTCCACCGCCCTCTGTCCCTTGTTCCCCGGATTGGGAAGCAAAGAGGTTCCCTTCACCGTAATTGCCCCCACCTTATGCAAATCCAAGAAGTCCTTGAACTCCAACCCAAAACCGAAAGTTCCGGAACCGGTGGTGACGGGGGTAGCCCACTCCACCCCGCAAAGATTCACAGCCAAACGGCCGTCGTACAAGTTTACCATTCCTTCACCTCCCAGGACCAGAACACGGGGCCGTCCTGGCACACCTTCACCCGCTTCCCCTCCGCATTTTCACAGGCGCAGGACAAACAGGCCCCCAATCCGCAGGCCATGTATTTTTCCAAGGACACCTGACATTTCTTGCCCGCCTTTTCGCAGGCCGCAGCCACCGCCCGCATCATGGGCACGGGTCCGCAGGTGTAAACACAATCATAGTCCTTTTGCAAAAGTTTTTCCAAGGCCGCCATTACCGTACCCTTCTCCCCCACACTGCCATCGTCTGAAGTAATAAAGGTCTGCTGCACATTGCCCCGGAAAAGCCCTTCCCAACAAGTAATCTCCTCAGCACACCTGCCCCCAATAACCAAATCCGCCCGGCCGTTGCCGAAACCGAATTTGGCCAACATCAAGAGAGGCGCCAAACCCAAGCCGCCCCCCACAATCAAAGGCTTGGCGGACTCCAGTTCGAAGCCCCGGCCCAAAGGGCCAACAATATCCAAATAATCGCCGGGCTTAAGATCAGCCAAAACCTTGGTGCCTTCGCCGATTACACGGTAAATCAAAATGATGCTGCCCCGGGGAACGCAAACATCCGCAATGCCCAGGGGTCTTCTCAGCAAAGTGGTGTTGCCCTTGACAGCACGCACATTCACAAACTGCCCCGGCACCCCCTCCGCCGCCAGCTCCGGAGCGATAACCTCCATACTCCGCACCGTGGCGTTCAACTGCTGAACCTTATAAACCTTCGCCTGAACAATAGATTTTTTCATCTCACTCTACCCACTACACTCTACCCACTACACTCTACTCTTCCCATTCCGCTGCCAAATCCTGCAACGAAGTGATGGCGATACGCTTCCGACGCCGCATATCGCTCAAAACCTTGCTGAGTTCACGGGCCGTATCCATACTAGTCAGGCAGGGAATAGCATGTTCCACCGTACTGCGGCGAATGTTGAAACCGTCCTGGGCCGCACCATGGCCGCCGCTCCCCTGGCTGATGGTATCCACAACAATACTGATTTTTCCGCCCCGAACCAAATCGATAATATTGGGGCTGCCTTCATGCAATTTCTTGGCCACCTCAACCTTGATACCATATTCCCCAAAATAGCGGGCTGTTCCCTGGGTGGCATAGATGACATAACCCAAATCCGCAAACCTTCTGGCCACATCCACCGCCTCCGGCTTGTCCGGGTCCGCAATGGTGAAAAGCACCGAACCCTGCTCCGGCACCTTGGTACCCGCCGCCACAAAGGCCTTGTAAAGAGCTCTGCTGAAATAAATGTCACTGCACATCACTTCACCGGTGGATTTCATCTCCGGGCTCAAATTGATGTCCACATTGCTCATCTTGTTGAAGCTGAACACCGGCACCTTTACGGAATCATGGTCCGGGAACATTCTGAGCCCCGGCTCATAACCCTGCTCCCGCAAACCGATTCCCATAGCGCACTTGGTGGCCACATTCACCATGGGCACCCCCGTCACCTTGCTCATGAAGGGCACCGTCCTGCTGGAACGGGGATTAACCTCAATCACATAAAGTTTTTCATTCTTGACAATATACTGTACATTCATAATGCCCTTAACTTCCAAGCTGAGGGCCATTTTATTGGTATAGTCGATGATGGTTTCAATAACCAGTTCACTCAAACTGCGGGGCGGGAAAACGGCAATACTGTCGCCGCTGTGCACTCCGGCACGCTCCACATGCTCCATAATGCCGGGAATCAATATTTCCTTGCCGTCACAAATCGCATCCACCTCCACTTCCGTGCCCATCATATAATGGTCAACCAAAATGGGATGCTCATTGCTGACCTGCACCGCCGTAGCAATATAGTGCTGCAAATCCGCCACATTATGCACTATCTCCATGGCCCGTCCACCCAAAACATAACTGGGACGTACCATAACCGGATAACCCACTTTTTCCGCCGCCGTCAAAGCCCCCTGAACATCAAAACAGGTATAACCTGCAGGGCGGGAGATATGGCACTCCGTCAACATTTCGTCAAAGCGTTCCCTATCCTCCGCCCTGTCGATACTGTCCACCGTACTGCCCAGAATTTTTGCACCCCACTTGTGCAATGGTCCCGCCAAATTGATGGCGGTCTGACCGCCGAACTGCACGATAATACCCTCCGGCTGCTCCTTATCCAAAACATTCAGCACATCCTCCACCGTCAGGGGCTCAAAATACAGTTTGTCGCTGATATCAAAATCCGTGGACACGGTCTCAGGATTGTTATTGATGATAATGGTCTCATAACCCAATTCCTTCAAAGCCCATACGGAATGGACGCTGCAATAGTCAAACTCCACCCCCTGGCCGATACGGATGGGTCCGCTGCCCAGCACCACCACCTTCTTCTTGTCGGACACAGGCAACAAATCCTGGCCCACGTAGGTGGAATAATAGTAGGGCAGAACATTCACAAAACCCGCCTTGGCCACATCAATCAAATGATAACCGGGGATAATGCCATTGGCCTTACGCAGGGCACGGACCTCCGCCATGGTTTTGCCGGAAAAATTGCCGATCACCACATCCGCAAAGCCCATTTCCTTGGCCTGACGCAACAACTCCGGAGTAAGCTGCTCCTTGGCCAAAACCCGCTCCATCTCCACAATATTGCGAATCTTCTCCAGGAAGAAGGGAGTAATCTTGGTGATTTCGTGAATATACTCCATGCTGATGCCCCGGCGCAGGGCCTCCGTAATGACGAAGATTCTCTCGTCATCACACCTCTTCACCATATCCTTTATTTCGGCATCAGGTTTAATG
>JAKSOM010000092.1 GCA_024405585.1 Acidaminococcaceae bacterium
ACCAAGTATCAGGCCAAGAAGGTGGTGGTTGGTCACGATATCCGTTTGAGCGGTCCCAGTTTGGTGAAGCATTTGGTGGAAGGACTGACTGATGGCGGTGCGGATGTGGTGTGTATCGGTCAGTGCGGTACGGAGATGGTTTATTTTGCCACCACTTATTTGAACGCTGACGGAGGCATTATGGTGACTGCATCCCATAACCCCAAGGATTATAACGGCATGAAGTTGGTGAGTGCGGGTGCACGGCCCATTTCTGCGGATACGGGTTTGAAGGAGATTGGTGAAGCGGTTATCGCCAAGGATTTTGCGGACGGTTTGGCGGTGGGCAAGACCAAGGGCAAGGTTACCGAGCAAAACATTATGGATGCCTATACTGGGAAGTTATTGAGCTTTGTGGATGTGAAGGCATTGAAACCTTTGAAATTAGTGGTGAACCCCGGCAATGGGGGTGCAGGCCCCATTTTCAAGGAGTTGGTTAAACATCTGCCTTTTGAATATACCATTTTGCACGAAACACCGGACGGCAATTTCCCTAACGGTGTGCCAAATCCTATGTTGGTTAAGAACCGCAAGGAAACTGCGGAAATGGTGAAAGAGAAAAAGGCGGATATGGGTATCAGTTGGGACGGGGATTTTGACCGTTGTTTCCTTTTTGACGAGGAGACGGACTTTGTGGATGCTTATTACATCGTGGGTGTTTTGGCAGAGGTGTTTTTGACCAAGAACCCCGGTGCCAAGATTATGTATGACCCCCGCTTGCGGTGGAATATAGAGGAGATTGTGGCGCGTTTGGGCGGTCAGCCGGTGCTTTATAAATCCGGTCATGCTTTTATGAAGGAGTGTATGCGTAAAGAAGGAGTCCTTTATGGCGGCGAGGCCAGTGCCCATCACTATTTCCGTGATTTCACCTGTTGCGACAGCGGTATGTTGCCCTGGCTTTTGGTGGCGGAATGGATGTGCAAAACCGGCAAGAAGTTAAGTGATTTGGTAAATGAGCGGATGGAGATGTTCCCGGTGAGCGGCGAGATTAACCGCAAGGTGGCGGATGCTCCTGCCATTTTGGCGAAGTTGGAAGAACTCTATGGCGAGGGCAAGATTGACCATGTGGACGGTTTGTCAGTGGCTTTCGATAAGTGGCGGTTCAATGTGCGTACCAGTAATACGGAACCGGTAATGCGGTTGAACGTGGAAACCCGCGGGGATAAGAAACTTTTGGCGGAAAAGACGAAAGAATTGTTAGCCATCATTGGTGGCGAGGAGGCGTGATGCAAAAAGTACGTAAGGCAGTGATTCCTGCGGCGGGGTTAGGAACCAGGTTCCTGCCGGCCACAAAGGCAGTGCCTAAAGAGATGCTGCCCATTGTGGACAAGCCAACCATACAGTACATTATTGAGGAAGCCATCAACAGCGGTATCGAAGAGATTTTGATTATCACCAGTCGTAACAAGGCCGCCATTGAGGAGCATTTTGACAGGAATATTGAGTTGGAGCAGAACCTTTTTGAACATGGCAAGAAAGATTTGTTGGCAATGGTGCAGAAAATCAGCAGCATCCGTATTCATAGCGTGCGACAGAAGGTGGCCAGGGGCTTGGGTCATGCCATTCTCTGTGCCAAGGATTTTGTGGGTGATGAACCTTTTGCTGTCCTTTTGGGTGACGACGTAGTTTATAATGACGAAAAGCCCGCTTTGGGTCAACTGATTAAGGCCTATGATAAGTTGGGCGGTACGGTTTTGGGTGTGCAGACCGTGGCTAAGGAAGCTACCAAACTGTACGGAATTGTTGATACTGATGGTTCTGTTGGGGATCGAACTTACAGCGTGCAGGATATGGTGGAAAACCCCAATCCAGATGAAGCCCCCAGCCGTTTGGCGGTGTTGGGACGTTATGTTATCACACCGGCGATTTTTGATATTTTGGAAAAGACGGAGCCGGGCAAGGGTGGCGAAATCCAGCTGACGGACGCTTTGAAGGTTTTGGCTAAACAGGAGAAAATGTTTGCCTATGATTTTGAAGGCCGTCGGTACGACATCGGCGACAAGGAGGGCTTTTTGGAGGCCTGTGTGGAATTCGCCCTGCGGCGGGAGGATTTGAAGGACAAGTTTCAGGATTATCTTAGAGGATTGCAACTATGAGTATTAAAGCAGTGATTTTTGATATGGATGGTACCACTTTGAGCACCTTGGATGATATTGCCAATGCGGTGAACCACACTTTGCAACAGTTCGGTCAGCCAACTCGTCCGAAGGAGGAGATTGTCAAGTATTTGGGAAACGGCTCCCGTTGGATTTGGGAAAATATTTTTCCGGGAGATGAAGAACGGATTGACCGTTATTTGGCTGTTTACAGTGAATATTACAAGGGTCATTGCGCTATTTGCACCCGACCTTATGAAGGAATATTGGATATGTTGCAGAATTTGCGGGCCGTGGGAATCAAGGTGGCCATTGTTTCCAACAAGCCGGATTTTGCGGTGCAACCTTTGTGTGGGGAGCATTTCCCCGGACTGATTGATTTTGCCTGTGGTGAAAGACCCGGCATCCGTCGCAAGCCCCATCCGGATTCCGTGTATGAGTGTTTGAGCAAATTGGGGGTTGACAGGAGTGAGGCGGTGTATGTGGGTGACAGCGAAGTGGATGTGGATACGGCAAGGAATTCCGGTTTGCAATGTTTGGCGGTCAGCTGGGGATTTCGCAGTGTGGAGACCCTGCGGAAGGCGGGGGCGGAAAAAATTTTTTTCAGTGTGAAAAGTTTGGAAAAAGAAATTTTACAGAGTTCTTGAATGCTTTGTCCAAAAGGAGTATAATGGGGGCAGCTAAAACCCGAAAATTATAAGGAGGCGTGATTATGAAAAAAATGCATTTATTGGCATTGGCCGGCTTGAGCTTGGTGGCTCTGTTGGCAGCAGGTTGCGGTGGCGGTGGCGAAAAGAAAGCAGACACCCCTGCAGGCAACAAATTAATTGTGTATACTTCTATGAAGGAAAACCTGATTAGAGGTATCGTTGACGGCTTCAAGAAAGCCAACCCTGGGGTTGAGGTTGATTACCAATCCGCAGGTGCAGGCAAACTGATGGCTAAGATTGCTGCAGAGCGTCAGAGCGGCAAGATTTTGGCCGACGTTATTTGGACCAGTGAAGTTCCCGACTTCTACAAGATGAAGGAAGAGAAGATTCTGGAAAACTACAAGAGCCCTGTTTACAAGGACTGCGTAAACCCCTTTGTTGATTATGACGGTTCCTTCCATGCAGCACGTTTGGGCACATTGGGTATTATCGTCAATACCGACAAGATTAAGAATCCTCCCACCCAGTGGAGCGATTTGCTGAAGCCCGAATATAAGGGTAAATTTGGTGTTGCTAACCCCGCATTGTCCGGCACCGCTTATATGTCCGTAGCACTTTTGGCTAAACAATTCGGTTGGGATTACTTTACCGCATTGAAGGCCAATGGCGCCCGTATCGGCAAGGGTTCCGGCCAAGTTATTGATGATACTGCTTCCGGCGAGCTTTATGCTTCTTTGGCAGTTGACTACATCACCCATGGCAAGATTCAAAAAGGCGCTCATCTCCAGATGTGCTATCCTCCCGAATTGTTGGTAGTTCCTTCTCCCGTGGCAATCTTCAAGGATTCCACCAAGAAGGATGCGGCTAAAAAATTCGTTGATTATCTGTTGGGCAAAGAAGCTCAGACCCAGGTTGCTAAACAAGGTACTATTCCTGTTCGTGAGGACGTTGAGTTGCCGAATAAGTACTTTACTTTGTTAGCTCCCAAAAAGGCATGGGAAAAAGCTATGAAGGTTGATTTCACTGAAGCAGTAAAGACCAAGGAAGATACCATTAAGAAATTTACTGAAATTCTTCAGGTGAAGAAATAATCCCAGATTAGTGAATGAACGATTGCCGGCTGGCGGTTACGCCGGCCGGCAAATTTTATGCGGAGGATTTATGGAAAAATTAATCACCGTATCGGGGTTGGCCAAGGCGTATGAGACACATCAGGTTTACACCGATTTGAATCTGGAACTTTTCAAAGGTGAATGTTTTACACTTTTAGGACCGTCCGGTTGCGGAAAAACGGTTTTGATTCGCCTGCTTGCGGGGCACGAGGTTCCGGATAAGGGCAAAATTGAGTTGGGGGGGACGGTACTTGCGGATAGTGCCACAGGTGCGTACATTCCTCCTGAGAGGCGTGGCTTGGGCGTGGTTTTCCAGGATTACGCAGTGTGGCCACACATGACTGTATTTGAAAATATCGCTTATCCCCTGAAAATGGAGAAGCGTTCAAAAGATGAAATCAATAAATTGGTCATGGAGATGATTGATATCGTGGGCATGAAGGGTTTGGACAAGCGTCTGCCCTCCGAGCTCAGCGGCGGTCAGCAACAGCGTGTGGCTCTGGCCAGGGCATTGGTGGCGGACCCATCCGTCATGCTTCTGGATGAACCCCTGAGCAATCTGGATGCCAATCTGCGTGAGGAAATGCGTTTTGAAATCAAGGATTTGCAACGCCGTTTCGGCATCACAGTTATGTATGTTACCCATGATCAGGAAGTGGCTTTGGCTATTTCCGAC
>JAKSOM010000093.1 GCA_024405585.1 Acidaminococcaceae bacterium
GTCAGTGAGCCCCCCACAAAGACCAAATCCGCCACCGAATACATACGGCCCAATTCGCCCAAGGTATCCAGCATTACCACCGCCTTGGACTCCGGCCCCTGCTCCAGCATTTTACTACGGAACCCCACGCTGAACCCGGCCTTTTCCGCCATATCCCCAATCTCTTCGGCCCGCAGGGGTTTGCGGGGAGCGATAAGCAGACGGGCATCCGGATAGATCTTACGGACTTCCCGGAAGGACTTCAAAAGGGACTTTTCCTCACCGGGGTGGGTGGAACCCGCCACAATCACAGGATACACATCCCCCAATCCCAACTCCTTTTTGTAACGCTGCAAATCCTCCGAAGTAACCTCCGCATAGGTCTGGTCAAACTTGGTGTTGCCTGTGATAAAAATCTTATTTCTATCCGCCCCCAGAGATGCGATATAATCCGCATCAATACTGCTCTGCATACAGAAGCGGCTCACCGTATTCAGAATGTCATCCCAAATACTATACATATAACGATAGGTTTTCACGGATTTTTCCGAAATACGGCCGTTAACCATCATAACCGGAATATGCCGCTCCCTGATGGCCCTGAGGAAATTGGGCCACAACTCCGTCTCCACCGGCATAAAAACGCCGGGGTGGATCCGCTTCACCAAGGAGTCGGAAACAAAGGGCAAATCCAACGGGAAATAAATGATGGCATCCGCCTCAGGGATAATCTGCTTGGCCATATCATAACCGCCCACAGTAAAGGCGCTCACCAGCACCGGACGACCCGGCATCTCCTTCTTAATCTGCTTCACCAGAGGACTGGTAGCCACAATCTCACCAACACTGGCACCATGAATCCAAACGCAGTCCTTACCTGCTACCTTCTCAATCTCCGACCGTCTCACATTACCCAGGGACTGACGGAAACGGCGGCCGAAACCCTTCTCCCGCAAAAGACGGTAAGTGTAGTAGGGAATCACCCAAAAAATCAGTGCTAAAATTATGAGAAAATTGTAAACCAGATACATCAGCCGCCGGTGACCTCCAAATTTTCCTTCATCTTGTACTGAATCTCATAAAGATGAGCATAGAGCCCGTTCTTGGCAATCAGCTCCTCATGGGTGCCGTCCTCCACCAAATGACCGTGATCCAGCACCAAAATCCTGTCCGCATTCTGGATAGTACTCAAACGGTGGGCAATGACAAAACTGGTACGCCCCACCATCAACCTATCCAAGGCCTCCTGAACCACGCTCTCGGACTCCGTATCCAGAGCGCTGGTGGCCTCATCCAAAATCAAAATCCGGGGATTCTTCAAAATGGCCCGGGCGATGGCAATACGCTGACGCTGGCCGCCGCTAATATTCACGCCCCGGTCACCCAGTTTGGTCTGATAACCCTCCGGCAACTCCAAAATGAACTCATGGGCATTAGCTGCCCTGGCCGCCGCCTCCACCTCTTCTTTGGTGGCATCCAGCCGGCCATAGAGAATATTGTCATAAACGGTGCCGTTGAACAACAGGGTCTCCTGGGGCACAATCCCCACCTGACCTCTGAGAGATTCCATGGTAACATTACGCACATCCTCGCCATCCACCGTAATACTGCCGGAACTGGCTTCATAGAAACGGGGCAGCAAACTGGCGATGGTGCTCTTCCCCGCACCGCTGGGCCCCACAAAAGCAATAACCTGGCCCGGCTTGGAAGTAAAACTCACATCCGTCAGCACCTGCTCACCAGGATTATACTCAAAAGAAACATGGTTGAACTCCACCACGCCCTTCACTGTGGGCAGAGTCCGGGCCCCCTCCGCATTCCTGATGGGTTCCGGCAAATCCAACAAATCAAACACCCGCTGAGCCGCAGCCAGGGCCTTCTGAATAGCCGCGATGGCCTTACTCAACCTCTTGATAGGATTACTGATATTCACCGCATAAGTAAGGAAGGCAACCAAAGAACCGGCGGAAATATAACCCTGAATAACGCTGTTGCCGCCGTACCAAAGAATAGCCGTCACACCGCAGGCCGCCACAATTTCAATCACCGGAGCCAAAATGGCGTTAAGCCGCACATTCTTCATATTGGCATAGAAATTCTCCAAATTGGTCTCGTTGAAACGGTCAATCTCATAGTCCTCCCGCACAAAGGACTTCACCACCCTGTAACTGGTCACACTCTCCTGCAAAACGCTGGTAATATCCGCCACCACATCCTGAATCTGGGCACCGCTCTTGCGAATCTTTTTGCCAAAAATATCGATGAAAAGCAGCACAAAGGGGAAAGTGGCGGCAGTAAAAAGAAACAACTTCCAATCCAAATAAATCATGGCCCCGATGCTGGCAATCAAAACCACACCCTCGGTAATAAGCTCCACCGCATTATCCACCAAAGCCGTCTGCAACGCCCCCACATCATTGGTCACATAACTCATAATGGTACCGGTCTTATTCTTGTCATAGAACGCCACGGGCAGGCGCTGCAACTTTTCAAAGGCCTTCCGCCGCATATCAATGACAACCTTCTGCCCTACATAACTCATTAGATAAAACTGACCGTAACTGAAAAAACCACGGAAAATAAACACCACAATAATGCTCAAAGCGATATACATCAGCTTCTCCGCATCCTTATCCCGCAAAATCTGATCCACCACATCACGGATAATCCAGGGCAAATACACCATGGCCGCACTGGCACAAATGGTGCAAACCCCGGCAAAAAACAACCGCACCCTGTAGGGCCACACATTCTTCAACAACCGAATATACAATTTGAACGATTGAAACTTCTTCATATTTCTCCCTGAGCCCTTAGCCCTAAATAACCCCTCCGCCCTACGGGCACCTCCCCTAACCGGGAGGCAAGAAAGTTCGCACAATGCCAACCTTCCCTGATACCTGAAATCTAACCCCTATTGCCTGCCACCTGCAAAACCAGTTCCGCCACCCGGCTTACCGCTCCCGGCCGCCCCAGCCGCTCCCGGACGAAATCCAAATCCCTGTGCATCTGAGCATTTCTTTTGGGTTCCAACAGTTCTGCCGCCGCCCGGGCAACCTTCACAGGGGTAAACTCCTCCTGAAGCATCTCCGGCAGAATCCCCCTGCCCGCCACAATATTGGGCAACCCGATATGGGGAATATTCAGCACCAACCGGGCGATAAAGGCATTGAGCCAACCGGTACGATAACAGATGACACTGCCCAAACCAAGAATGGCCGCTTCCAAAGTTACTGTGCCGCTGGTGGCCAAAGCCAAATCCGCCACCTTGAACAAATCATAATTATGCCCCTCGTTAATCCTCACCTCAAGCCCGCTTTTGGCAATCATGCCCTGCAACAGCTCCCTGGGAATCGTCTCCGCCCGGGGCATGGCAAAATCAACATTAGGGAACTGCTTCTTCAAAAGGACTCCGCTCTGCAACAAAATGGGCAACATCTTGGCAATCTCCATCATCCTGCTCCCTGGCATAATCAACACCAAGGGATGGCCGGGACGTTTGCCTGCCAAAGCAAATGCCTCTTCGGTGGGCAAAGAGGGCTTCGCAATATCCAGCAGGGGATGGCCCACGAACTCCGTAGCAGCCCCCGCCTGACGGTACACCTCATCCTCAAAGGGAAAAATCGTGGCCACACGGGTGGCAAACCGGGCCACCTTCTTCGCCCGACTCCTGTGCCAGGCCCAGGCCCCCGGGGGAATGAAACAAATCACCGGAATATTCTTCTCGTGGGCCAGCTTCGCCAACCGCATATTCAAACCGGGATAATCAATGGTAACAAAACAATCCGGCCTTTCCTCATCCATCACCCGGCCAAAATCCTTATACAACCTGTACAACCTGGGCAAATGCCTGATAATTTCAATAAACCCCATCACGCTGTGATCCTTGATATCAAAAAGCACCCTGCCTCCGGCCTGACGGAGACACTCTCCCCCCATACCGAAAACATCCGCCTCAGGAACCATGTTTTTAATTGCCCCGGTTATGGCGCCAGCATGCAAATCACCGCTCAACTCACCGGCACTCACAAGAATCTTCATTGTTTCTCACATACTTATAGACATTTTAAGATATAATATTATACCACATCAAATAGAAAAGGCAACACAAAATTACCGGACCTTCATCATACAACACTGCAAACCAAAAACGCTTGCGACCAAAACAAATACAATCGTAAACGTTTTCATTTATCTTCATCACACAAAAATTCTCTCAAGAAAAACCGTTTGCAACGTAAAAAAACGATTTTGCCGTTACGTAACATTTCCAAAATGTTACGTAACGGAACTTTCCCATTTTGACAAATTCAACAAAAAAGTTCCTCCGATTTTCATCGAAGGAATTTTTTGCTGCTGACTTTTTCCCTCCCAGGCGTGGGAGGGGGGACCAGCGATAGTTTTCCGGTGGCTGGTGGGAGGGTCGCTCTCCTCCGGCAAGAAGAATAAAACTGAAAATCTTTGCTGACTAATACCATAATCACAGAAACATATTACCTTTAACTTCTAACTCGTACTATGCGACCCCACCACCCAAAAAGCATTTCTGCTTTTTGGATACCCCCGCCCCACGC
>JAKSOM010000094.1 GCA_024405585.1 Acidaminococcaceae bacterium
GGCCTTCGTCCCTCAAACGCGGGGACTTGCTGGCACGATCCAAGGCCAGCGAAGGGGTGGCCGCACTGGACATGGTGCCCCCTCCCGTCAGATAGGCAGGACCATAATGTTTCACCACCTCCCAGGGGGATTTGCGGGAAATGATGCCGGCCACAGTGTAGAGCACCGCCAACCAAATATAGTGCAGAACCATGACAATAACAATTATCTTCAAGAATACCGGTGCCTGCTGGGTAATGCTGCCCTCGTAGGCCAAGGTGGCAAAAGTGCAGGCGATGAATACGGGCAGAATGGGGATAACCACCCTGTTAACCAGAGCCAATACAATTTTGTTGAATTCCAACAAAAACTTCTCCACCAGTTCCGCCTTGGTCCAGATAACCGCCATGCCCAAGAGCAAACTGAGCACCAGGGCGGACATTACGGAGAACAAAGCGGGGATTTCCAACTTGAAAATCAAATCTGGAATGGGACGCAATCCCTCCGGATTGGTAACGATGTTCAAACCGGGAATCAGAGCATAACCCGTAAACATGGACATGATACATGCCAACACGGTGGAAGTGTAGGCCAAAACAATCATGGTGCCCAACATCTTGCTGGCATTGGCCCTGAGCTGGGTAATGGCAGGTGCGATAAAGCCCACAATAATCAAAGGCACCATAAAGGAAATTACCTGACCCAAAATGAATTTGACCGTATTGATGATGCCAATGGTCCTCGCATCCGCCGCCAAGCCGACGGCAATGCCCGCCGCCACGCCAACAACCAACTTAACAATTAAGTTGTCGGAAAACTTTTTCATAACAAAATTCCTCTCTTTCTTTGTATTCGGGCCCTCCGGCTCCGACAATTCGCGGACATTGCAGAAAACCTGCAACAAAAAAGCGGGCCCATAGCCCGCATTATCCGCCTGTTCTGTAAAGGTAGTATAGTGTGAAACAACTATGGTTAAAATACAATCTCAATTGCACACGAAACAAGCATCACAACAGGATGCTTCGCAACAACAGCAATTGACTTGTACTCCAACCTTCAACACGACTAAAAACTTCCTTTTCCAAAAATTTATTCCATTGTAATATATTTCCCGATATTTGTAAAGTAAAATTTCGGGAAATTATTTATTTCAGCATCTTTTTCAAAAACAGCCCGGTGTAACTTTGCCTAACTTTGGCAATCTGCTCCGGAGTGCCCACGGCAACCACTTCCCCGCCCCGGTCGCCCCCCTCAGGCCCCAAATCAATGATATAATCCGCCTGTTTGATGACGTCCAAATTATGCTCTATAACAATAACGCTGTCCCCATGCTCCACCAGCCGTTGCAACACCTCCAAAAGTTTATGCACATCCGCCATATGCAGCCCGGTGGTGGGCTCATCAAGGATGTAAACAGTGCGGCCGGTGCTGCGACGGCTCAACTCCGTGGCCAGCTTCACCCGTTGCGCCTCGCCGCCGCTCAATGTGGTGGCGGCCTGGCCCAAATGAATATATCCCAACCCCACATCCTCCAGCATCTGCAATTTGCTTTCAATGCGGGGCTGATTTTTGAAAAACTCCAGGGCCTGGGTAACCGTCATATCCAACACATCCGCAATGTTCTTTCCCTTGAAATGCACTTCCAAGGTGTCCCTGTTATAACGGGTACCGTGACAAACATCGCAGGGCACATACACATCCGGCAAAAAATTCATTTCAATCCTATTTACCCCGTCACCGCTGCAGGCCTCACACCTGCCGCCCCGCACATTAAAGCTGAAACGCCCGGACTTGTAGCCCCGAAGCTTCGCCTCCTCCGTATCCGCATATAAAGCCCGAATCAAGTCGAAAAGTCCGGTATAAGTGGCAGGATTGCTCCTGGGGGTACGGCCGATAGGACTTTGATCAATATTGATGACCTTGTCCACATGCTCCAACCCCAAAATTGCCTGATGTTCCCCGGGCTTGGTATGAGCCCCGTGCAATTTCTGCGCCAGAGTACTATAAAGAATATCGTTAATCAAAGTGGATTTGCCGCTGCCGCTGACACCGGTCACCACCGTAAATACCCCCAGAGGAATCTCCACATCGATATGCTTCAAATTGTTGGCCGCCGCACCCGCTATCTTCAAGAAACGATCGTCCGGCTCCCTCCGATGCTTGGGCACGGGAATAAATTTTGCCCCGCTCAAATACTGCCCTGTGACGGACTCCTTGCAACTTTTAATTTCCTCCACCGTCCCCTGGGCCGTAACCTCACCGCCGTGCTCCCCGGCACCGGGGCCGATGTCAATAATCTGGTCCGCCGCATACATGGTTTCCTCATCATGCTCCACCACAATAAGGGTATTGCCCAAATCCCGCAAATGCTTCAAAGTGTCCAGCAACTTGCCGTTGTCCCGCTGATGCAGGCCGATACTGGGCTCATCAAGAATATACAGCACCCTGTCAGACCGCTGCCAATTTGGGTGGCCAACCGAATG
The DNA here is from genome assembly GCA_024405585.1 of Acidaminococcaceae bacterium. Taxonomy (GTDB): domain Bacteria; phylum Bacillota; class Negativicutes; order Acidaminococcales; family Acidaminococcaceae; genus Phascolarctobacterium_B. Next base: position 2,463 of record JAKSOM010000094.1, read on the forward strand.
CGCTGGGCCTCACCGCCGCTCAATGTTCCCGCCGCCCTGTCCAAAGTCAAATAATCCAAACCCACATTATTCAAAAAATCCAAACGGGCATTAATTTCCTTCAGCACCTGTTTGGCAATAACGGCCTGACGCCTACTAAGCTTCACCTTTCTGAAAAAGTCCAAACACTCCCGCACCGTAAGGTCGGTGACCTCCCGAATGTTCCTGCCTCCCACAAGGATGCCCAACACCTCCGGCTTCAGACGGGCCCCGTGACAGGAACTGCAAAGTTCCGCCGTCATGAACTCCTCCAAATCCTCCCGCATGGTATCCCCAAAGGCCTCCTTGTAGCGTTTCTTCATCACTTCCAGAATGCCTTCAAAATAGGTCCTATGCAACCGGGTCTCCCCCATCAAATTAGTATATTCAAACTCCACCAACTCCGAACCGGTACCATGCCAAAGCGCCTCACGAACATTCTCGGGCAAATCATTCCATGTATTGGTCAAATCATATCCGAACATCTCCAGCACCGCCGCCAATTGCCGCATGCGGTAGGAATCCAAACTCTTGGTGTAGGAAGCAATAGCTCCCTCCCCAAAGGGCTTGTCCTTATCCGGAATAATCAACTCAAAATCAAACTCCATGTGAAAACCCAAACCGGCACACTCCGGACAGGCACCATAGGGGCTGTTAAAACTGAAAAGACGGGGCTCAATGGCGGGCAAGGAAATGCCGCAATCACTGCAGGCAAAATGCTCGCTGAAAAGCTCCACCCTAACCTGCTTTTCATCCAGATCCGCAACCTCCACAAACCCATCACCCAGCTTCAAAGCGGTCTCCACACTGTCACTGAGCCGCTGACGGATGCCATCCCGCACCCCCATCCGGTCAATCACCACGCTGATGCTATGTTTTTTCTTCTTATCCAAAACAATCTCTTCATCAAGGGTATGGACCGCCCCATCCACATAAACACGCAAATACCCGGCTTTGCGCATATCCTCCAACACCTTCTGATGCTCACCCTTGCGGCCCCGCACCAGGGGAGCCATCACCATAAACTTGGATCCCTCCGGTTTCTCCAACACCAAATCCACAATCTGCTCCACACTCTGCCGCTCAATCAGCTTGCCGCACCGAGGGCAATGGGGCTCCCCAACCCGGGCAAACAAAAGCCGGAGATAATCATAAATCTCCGTCACCGTCCCCACAGTGGACCGGGGATTACGGCTGGTGGTCTTCTGGTCAATGGAAATTGCGGGACTCAGCCCCTCAATATAATCCACGTCCGGCTTGTCCATCTGTCCCAAAAACTGACGGGCATAACTTGACAAACTCTCCACATATCGCCGCTGCCCCTCCGCATAAATGGTATCAAAAGCCAGGGAACTCTTACCGCTTCCGCTCAACCCAGTAATAACTACCAATTTATCACGGGGAATGGTCACATCAATATTCTTCAAATTGTGCTGACGGGCACCCTTAATAACTAAATTTTCCAGCATTTCCCCCACACCTTCTCATCACAAAATACTTGCACCATGTTCTTGCATACTCTTGCAAAATTTCTCTGATTTCAAATCAAAGGAACTTTGCTGCAATACACCCTATCTTCTTGCTTTCATCACCCTGTCCATTTCCCGTTTTGCATCACGTTTGGCGATGTCCTGGCGTTTGTCATATTCGTGCTTACCCTGAGCCAGTGCCAATTCCACCTTCACTTTGCCTGACCTGAAATAGAGTTTCAAAGGTACAAGAGTCAATCCCTTTTCCGCCGTTTTGGTCCCAATTTTTTTTATTTCCCGCTTATGCAAAAGCAACCGCCGGGGCCGCAGGGGCTCGTGGTTATTGATATTGCCGTGATCATACTCAGATATGTGCATTTGGTAAAGGAGAATCTCAACGTCCTTTGTCACCTGAGCGTAAGCGTCCCTTAGGTTTGCCTTTCCCTGTC
>JAKSOM010000095.1 GCA_024405585.1 Acidaminococcaceae bacterium
TCTAATACGGACAGAGACGAAGATTTTTAGAAAATTGGTATAATATATACGTGTTCTCATAGAGATATACCCTTTTTTTTAGTAAAATAAACATATAAGATAATTGGCTGTGGCTTTTGTTCATGGTCTTTTAGGGGAGGGTTTGATGAAGGTTGCTATCATTATGGGCAGTAATTCCGATTGGCCGATTTTAGAGCCGGCGGAAAAGACCTTGAAAAGTTTTGGAGTAGAGGTGGAGGTTGTTGTTGCCAGTGCTCACCGTACTCCTGATTTGGTTCAAAAATTTGCTTCCACTGCACGTGACCGGGGTGTGGAGGTTATTATTGCCGGGGCTGGTGCTGCGGCCCATTTAGGCGGTGTGGTTGCGGCTTATACTACTTTACCCGTAATCGGTATTCCAATTAATGCAACTCCTTTGGCGGGTATGGATGCCCTGTTGAGTTTTGTGCAGATGCCTTCCGGTGTGCCTGTTGCCACTATGGCGATTAATGGTGCCAAGAATGCGGCTTTGTTCGCTTTGCAGATTTTGGCTACGGGTCATAAAGAGTTGGTAGAGAAACTGGCTGCGGACAGGGTTAAGATGCGTGAAGAAGTTGCTGCTAAGGCGGCTACGTTAAAGGAAGTGCGTGGGGAATAATGAAAGACGAGTGTGGTGTTTTTGGTATTTTTAATCCTAAGGTGAATGTTGCCCAGTATTCTTATTGGGGGCTTTTCAGTTTGCAGCACCGGGGGCAGCAGTCCGCCGGTATTTGCGTTGCAGACGGGAAAAAGATGCGCAGCAAAAAGGGCAAAGGGCTGGTGTCAGAGGTATTTCACCGGGGGTTTGATAATATGAGCGGGCATTTGGCTGTGGGCCATGTCCTGTACAGTAACGAGGGTTTGGATCAGGAAATTAATATCCAGCCCCTTCGTGTTTTTTATGATGATGGTGATTTGGCTTTGGCCTGCAATGGTACGATTAATAATGCGGGTGAGTTGCGGCACAAGTTGCAGAAACAGGGGGTAATTTTTAATACTACGGTTGACTGTGAAGTGATTATGCAGTTGATTGCCAAGAGCAAGAAGCGGACTCTGGAGGGCAGGGTGGCGGATGCATTGATGCAGTTGAAGGGTGCTTTCGCAGTTGTGCTGATTACGGATAATAAGTTGATTGCTGCCCGTGACAGGTACGGGTTCCGTCCTCTTTGTTTGGGCAAGATGGCCAGTGGTTGGTGTGTTGCCAGTGAGAGTTGTGCTTTTGATTTGATTGGCGCGGAACTGGATACGGATGTTCAGCCCGGTGAAATGGTGGTCATTGAAAATCTTGCGGATGGTCCGCAAAAGAAGATGTGGTGCAGGGCTATGCCTAAGAAACATGCTCATTGTGTGTTTGAATATGTATATATTGCCCGGAATGATTCTTTGCTTGACCATCAGCCGGTGTATGAGGCCAGAATGAATTTGGGCAGGCAACTTGCCAGGGAGACAAAGGGAAAATTTAAGGCGGATGTGGTTATTTCCGTGCCTGACTCCGGTACTCCTGCGGCTCATGGTTATGCTATTGAAAGTGGTTTGCCGTTTATGGAGGGGTTGACAAAGAATCGTTATATAGGTCGTACTTTTATTCAACCCACTCAGGCACAGCGTTTGAATTCCGTGCGGTTGAAACTTAATCCTGTGCGGAGCGTGGTGAGGGGTAAATCTTTGGTGGTGGTGGATGATTCCATTGTGAGGGGTACTACCAGTGCCAAATTGATAAAGTTGTTAAAGGCGGCAGGGGCTAAGGAAGTTCATATGGTGATTACTTCTCCGCCGGTTATGGACTGTTGTTATTACGGGGTTGATACCCGGGATAAGAATACTTTGATTTCCACAAGGTATAATGTGGATGAGATTTGCAGGGAGATTGGGGCAGATACTTTGGATTATATTTCTTTGCAGGGAATGAAGGATGCTTGTAATGAGTTGAAAACAGGCGGTTTCTGCTGTGCTTGTTTTGATTCTAAATACCCGGACTGCAGTGACAAGGTTGCTGCGGCGGATCCGGTACCGTCTTGGTTGGAGGATTAATTATGGCTGATGAGAAGATTTTGACTTATGCGGATGCAGGTGTGGATATTGATGCCGGCAATAAGGCAGTGGAACTGATGAAGGACAGCGTGAAGTCCACCTACCGTCCTGAGGTTATTGGTGATTTGGGCGGTTTTGGGGGGCTGTTTGCCCTTGACCTTGCAAAGATTAAGGACCCGGTTTTGGTTTCCGGCACTGATGGCGTTGGTACAAAACTGAAACTGGCTTTCATGATGGACAAGCACGATACCATCGGTCAGGATGCGGTGGCTATGTGTGTGAACGATATTCTGGTGCAGGGGGCGGAACCCTTGTTTTTCCTTGATTATATTGCTGTTGACAAGGTGGACAGTCAAAAGGTGGCAGATATTGTTGCCGGTGTTGCCCGTGCCTGCAAGGAAAGCGGTTGTGCTCTGATTGGTGGGGAAACTGCAGAAATGCATGGTTTCTATGCTAAAGATGAATATGACATTGCTGGCTTCTGCGTGGGGGTGGTTGACAGGAGCAAGTTGATTACAGGTGCCAAAGTGCAGGCGGGTGATGAACTGATTGGTCTGCCTTCCAGCGGTGTGCACAGCAACGGTTTTTCTTTAGTTCGCAAAATTGTTTTTGATAAGATGGGCTATAATCTGAAATCTTATATTGCAGAGTTTGGCAAAAGTTTAGGTGAGGAGTTGCTGACTCCTACACGGCTTTATCCCAAGACCATTCTGCCCATGTTAAAACGGTTTAACATTCATGGGATGGTACATATTACGGGTGGCGGCTTCTATGATAATGTACCGAGAGTGCTGCCGCCGGACTGCGATGCGGTGATTGATGCGGGTGCTTGGGAGATTCCTGTTGTATTCAAGAAATTAAAGGAATGGGGAAATGTGCGGTGGGAAGAAATGTACCGTACCTTCAATATGGGTATTGGTATGATTATTGTGGCTGATGCTGATGAGGCACCATACGTAAGAAAATATCTGCAAAGTGCCGGTGAGGTATATTATGATTTGGGTAAGGTTGTACCAGGCAATAAGATGGCAGTTTTGAAAGGCGGGGTATTCGGTGACTAAGAAAGTCGGTGTGCTGGTCAGCGGCAGGGGCAGTAATTTGCAAGCCATTATTGATAAGATTGCAGAGGGAACTTTGCCTTTGAGCATTAGTGTTGTGATTACAGATGTTCCCGGCGCTTTTGGTTTGGAGCGTGCCACTAAAGCGGGGATTAGAACCGTAACGGTGAACCGCAAAGAGTTTCAGGACAGGGCTGCTTTTGAGGAGCAGATTAATGCTGCACTTGGAGATGTGGACGGGGTTGTGCTTGCTGGGTTTATGCGGATTTTGAGTGCTGACTTTATCAATAGATGGTATCATAAAATTATAAATATCCATCCTGCTCTGTTGCCCAGTTTCACCGGGTTACATGCGCAAAGGCAGGCGGTGGAATATGGTACGAAGCTGGCAGGTTGCACGGTGCATTTTGTAGATGCGGGAACTGATACGGGACCCATTATTTTGCAAAAGGTTGTGCCTGCGTATTTTGAGGATGACGAGGACTCTTTAGCTGCAAGAATTTTGGAACAGGAGCATATTGCTTTGCCGGAAGCCTTGCAACTTTGGGCAGAGGACAGGTTAGAGATTGTGGGACGGAGAGTTAAAATTAATTAGCAATTAGTAATGAGTAATGTGTAATTATGGTGAAATGTTCCTGTGATTATATCAGGGAAGTCAGGATAGAGTGAACTTTTTCCGCCCCAGGCGTGGGGCGGGGGACCAGTGACAGTTTTTCGGTGGCTGGTGGTGGGGTCGCTCTCTGCAATAAGAATAAATTCAAAAGAGCAAATTTGATAAATTGCTAATTGAATTAAAGGGGGGGAGAAAAAATTATGAAAATTAAACGTGCATTGGTGTCCGTATCGGATAAGACCGGTGTTGTGGAACTGGCAAAGTTCTTGCATGAAAATGGAGTGGAAATTGTTTCCACAGGCGGTACTATGAAAGCCATTAAGGATGCTGGGATTCCTGTAACTTATGTGAGTGATGTGACAGGTTTTCCGGAGATTATGGATGGCAGGGTAAAGACATTGAATCCTAAAATCCATGGTGCAATTTTAGCAGTTCGTGATAATCCTGAACACATGGCTGCTTTAAAAAAGCATAATATTACTCCTATTGATTTGGTAGTAGTAAATCTTTATCCTTTCAAAGAAACTGTGGCAAAACCCGGTGTAACTGAAGCGGAATGTATTGAGAATATTGATATTGGCGGACCTGCAATGGTGCGAGCTTCCGCCA
>JAKSOM010000096.1 GCA_024405585.1 Acidaminococcaceae bacterium
TCTGTTTTTCAGCAAAAGGCCAAATAGTGATAGGACGAACCAGGCCCACCTTCAGGCCCTCCGCCCTGGCCATAGTTACCGCATCCCAGGCGGTTCTTGCCGCACCGCCAAAGGCCACCACTGCAAACTCCGCACCATCCATCATGAAATCCTCGGTGGTAACGATATCATCGTAGTGGTCCGCCAACTTGTGATACTGACGGTCAGTTGCCGCCACGGTGGCGGCAGGAGTGCCCTTGGGGAAACCGGTCTCATCATGTACCAGACCGGTCACATGCCAACGATAGCCACTGCCAAAGGGAGGCATGGCAGGAACACCGTCCGCATCCGCCTTGTAAGCCAAAAATTCCTCCGGCTTGCAAGCGGGTTGCTTACGCATGGGTTGCTCAATACCGTCATAATTGTCAGGCAGCTCAATCTTTTCACGCATATGCCCCACCACTTCATCCATCAACATAATAACGGGCACACGGTATTTTTCGCTGAGCTCATAAGCCCTGCGGGTCAAATCAAAACACTCAGGCACGGAACTGGGACTCAAGGCAATCAGCCAATGATCACCATGGGTTCCCCAACGTGCCTGCATAACATCTCCCTGGCTGGGGCTGGTGGGTTGGCCGGTGGAAGGACCCACACGCTGCACATTCACCAGAACCAAAGGAATCTCTGCGGCACAGGCATAACCCAACAGCTCCTGCTTCAAACTGAAACCGGGGCCGCTGGTGGCGGTCATAACCTTCTTGCCGGTCAAAGACGCACCGATAACTGCGCCGATGGAAGCAATCTCGTCCTCCATCTGAACAAACTTGCCGCCCACTACGGGCAACTTTTCTGCCAACAACTCGGCAACCTCAGTGGAGGGAGTAATGGGATAGCCCGCAAAGAAGCGGCAGCCCGCCGCAATGGCACCCTCCACCACTGCCTGATTACCTTGCAACAATAATTTTCGCATGGTGTTCTCTCCTATTTCTCCACAAAAATCGCATAGTCGGGACAATGCAACTCGCACTGGCCGCACTTAATGCACTCTTTTTCGTTAACAACTTCGATTTTCTCTACTTCGTTAACTTTCAAAACTTTTTTCGGACACAGGGCAGCACAAATGCCACAGCCCTTGCAACGCTTAGTAACTATTTTCAACGACAATTAGATTACCTCCTCCAAAATTGTTGCCCATATTGTAACACTATTTACACTTTTTTGCAAATAAAAACGCTTCTGAGGTTTTAACCGCAGAAGCGTTTTGGTAAAATCATTTGAAATAACGGTCCAAAAGTCCCTTCAAAGCACGGCCGTGACGGGCCTCGTCCTTGGCCATCTCGTGTACCGTATCATGAATGGCATCCAAATCCAACTTCTTGGCACGGTTGGCCAAATCCAGCTTGCCTGCGGTGGCGCCATTCTCCGCCTCCACCCGCATTTCCAGGTTCTTCTTAGTGCTGGGGCTCACAACCTCACCCAACAGCTCGGCAAATTTGGCAGCATGCTCCGCCTCTTCAAAAGCCGCCTTCTCCCAATACAAACCGACTTCGGGATAGCCCTCACGATGGGCCACCCGGCTCATGGCCAAATACATGCCCACTTCGCAGCACTCCCCATTGAAATTGGCCCGCAAATCCTTCTTGATGTCCTCAGGAGCATCAGCCGCAATACCAACCACATGCTCGCAAGCCCAGTTCATCTCACCGCTCATCTTGGTGAATTTGGAAGCAGGCGCCTTGCATTGGGGGCAGGAAGCCGGAGCCGTCTCCCCCTCATAAACATAACCGCAAACCTGACATACCCATTTACTCATTTTCAAATCCTCCTTAGTATACTTTTCGATACAATAGCATATATCTGCAGCTATGATAACATTTTCCCGCTCTCCTGTCAACGGATAATCATTTTTATTTGGGCAATATTCTTATCAACCACTATTGTCCTTACACACCTGTCAAATACTTTGCCAACAACACCTTAAATTTGTCCTGGGAATGCAAAAACACATCACGCAACCTGTCCCTGCTGCCCATGCCATATTCCTGCAAACCCCGATAATAGTAGTATTTGTCCCCGTCTTCGATGATAAAAGGCACAACTGCGGACCGCAGGCATTCCTTCAGCAGAATCAATCGCCCAACCCTGCCATTGCCGTCCTGAAAAGGATGAATCTTCTCAAACTGATAATGGAAGTCCAAAATCTCCTCAAAAGTATGCTGCTTATGTACATCATACACCAACAACAACTTGCGAATCGCCGCCGCCACTTTGCCCGGCGGTGTAGTGGGGATATCCCCGCCAATGAAATTGGACAGCTTCTTATAACCGCCTACCGCAAACCAATTTTTGCGGCTGTCCGTGGTTCCGGATTTCAAAACCCCGTGCAACTGCTTTATAAAATGCTCGCTCAAGGGCTGCAAAGCATTATCAATCACCATATCTATGCAGCGGAAATGATTGGCGGTCTCCACAATGTCATCCACCATGAGCCCCTCCTGATTCTCGCTGACCACCGTATTGGTTTCAAAAATATACCTGGTCTGCTCATGAGTCAGAGTACTCCCCTCAATATGGTTGCTGTTATAAGTCATGTCCACCTGCAAACGATGGTACAACCCGCCGGGGATACGTGCCTGCTTTTCCGCCCGCAACAAAGTCAGAACATCCTGCTCCGCCGGTTTCCTGCCGTTCAAACGTTCCGGCTTCACCGCATCGGAAGGGATTTGCCACCCCGTCCCTCGCAACTCCGCCTTATCAACCCTGCCGCTACGGCAATAATTCCGGACACTGCGTTCCGACACCCGCCAATTTTTTGCTGTTTCCTTCACACTCAAATATCTCATGAGCCAATTATACATAACAATCGGCAAAATTACAAGATTATTTTAAGATAACCTAAAAATTTTGCCGGCATATCGAAAGCTTTCTTTTTTCGCACTTAATCAAAAAAATACGTCTGCCCGAAAAATCGGCAGACGAACTTTCTATCCATACTTCCAACCTCAATCTTTCACAAAACAAAATCAAACTCCGTCTAATATCCCCACACAAGATGATTTAGGCTTAGGAATATCCTTATTTATTGTCGCCCAAACAGCATTCAAATCAACCGTCCCATACTTGTGTACGTATACGTTACGGGTATCCTTAATCGTACGCCACGGCACCTCTTGTGCCATTGCCTTCGCTTCATCAGACAACAACACCACTAATTCACCAATCTGAATCACACTCAGCAAGCACGCATCCTGAAACATTATGTCACTCATAAATACATCCTTGCTCCCTTGGTTTCTCCTGATATGATTCTCTATTCTTTCACAAAATTCAACTATCTTTTCCAAGACAGCCCTATCACGTGGTTCGATAAAGCAACACCCCATCCTTTGAAATCCTACTCAAAAAACTTTTGTCCGATGTTTCCGTAGTAACAACATCAACAGGCAAATTCAATATATCTTCCACATCATGTCTGAAATCTATCAGCTCAAACAATGTTTCCAATTTGCCCTTCTCGATCAACAAATCAACATCACTGCTTTCCTTCGCCAAACCCTTAGAGTAAGAACCGAACAAAGAAACGGCTGCGATGCCATGCTTTGCTGCAATGGGAGATATTAAATTTTTCAACTGTTCAACCGTATAAAGCATTTACCTACCTCGACTGCATTTTAACACATTGCAACCGTCTGTGCAATACCAAATTATTCTTTCTGCTCACCACCTTGCCCCCTCATCAACTTGTTGTTTCACTAAGTCAAACTGCCTCTCAATTCCCAATCCTGTTCCATCACTTAACCAAAAAAATACGCACCGCAGGAACTCTGCGATGCCACAAAACACATCCCAAACTATCTGTAGTACAGACCTCAAAATTATTTCGTCAAGGGAAACAGTCACCAATTTATAGGCCATACTTCCTGCCCAGCTTTGCTAATGAATCTTCAGCATCAACAACCTTGCCTTCTGCAACCTGCATATCGGCAATCTCCAACTCACGATAAACCTTATTCATACGCATTTTCTTTTCGTAAGTTACAACGCTCATAATCACCATGTCCCCGTAACCATTCTTGGTGATATAGATGGGTTCACTGGACTCTGCACACATTTGCGAAATATTTGCAGTGTTTTTTAATTCCTTAATCGGTAAAATCGTAGGCATTCTCATACTCCTTCATGGCCTAATTATACCACAATAAAATTGTATTGCAGGTATTTTTTAAACAGATTTATGCAGCACACAGCATTACAACACAAAACCCATTGCTCTAATCCGTTTCCGAACCATACTTACTAAGCCATCCATTATCCACTATTCAATAT
>JAKSOM010000097.1 GCA_024405585.1 Acidaminococcaceae bacterium
GCCGTGGAGAAGGGTCAAATCCTTGATGTTGCCGCCAATGGCGCCGATGTTCAGCACGATGATGAAGGCAATCAGAAGGCCGTAAATGCCCTGGGTGCCGGGGAGCGCCTGGAGCACCAGTACGGAACCGAACTTGTCAGGGTCTTCACTGACTACGCCGGATGCTGCCTGACCTGCAATACCAACGCCCATAGCGCTGCCGATGCCTGCGAGACCTGCAGCGATTGCTGCACCAAAGAATGCCAATGCTGTACCTAAACTTAACATGATTTTTCCTCCTTGAAAAAATTTAAAATAATTTTAATTAGTCACATCCGTATATTTGGTCCTGAGGGCCAGGGGCACAAAGGCACGGCCGCCGGCCTGGAAGAATTTGCCAAAGAACTCAATATACTGCAGACGACTACTATGCACAAAGGCACCAAGAATATTGATAATGATATTGAAGATATGCCCGCCGATGAGCACCAGCACTGCGGCCGCAATGCCCACGGTACCCGCCCCGGCCAACATGCCGGCGATGGTATTGATGACCATGGCGATGACGCCGGTGGCCAAACCCAATGCGAACAGACGGCTGTAACTCAACAGGTCGCTCAGATAGCCGCTGATGTTGTACAAACTCAGCACGCCGCTCATGAGCCGGCTGAAGATGCCCTTCTTGGCCCTGCCGCCGAAAAGTACGATAATGGCGGCACCGAAGAGGGCGGTGTATTTGCCGATTTCACCGGGCACAACCGCCATCATGGCCAGACCTGCAAAAATAATCAGCCAGGCGGCCTCGTCGGCAATGGCGCCGATTACGTCGTCGTTCTTCAAATCACTATACAGCTTCAGGCAAATGCCCACAATAAGATGCAGACCGCCCAAACCGAAGCAGAGGGCCAACATCTTCAAAGGTTCCTTCATGGGGACGAAAAGCAGGGGCTTCCATTCCAGCCCGAACCAGCCGCCGAAGGCGGCGCCCCAAATCACGGTACTGATGCTGCCCAGCAGCACCACCATAGTTAATTTGCCCACAAAATCCTTCGGTTTCAAAACCTTCATAATGATGTAGAGCGCCAGGGTCAGAACCAAACCGTAACCCGCATCGGAAAGCATCATACCGAAAAAGATGAAGTGGAAGGGGGCCATAAACAGGTTGGGATCCATGGTTCCCGGCAAAGGCCGGCTGTAAAGTTCCACAACCGATTCATAGGGCCTTACCAAAGCGTTGTTTTCCATAACGGAAGGGGGCACCTCGCCCTCGGCCGGATCGAAGAAATTGATGTCGTAGGCATCCGTAACGGAAGCCACCGCCTTTTCCACCGCTTCGGCCCGGTCAGCCCGGCACCAGCCCTCAAGATAGAAGGTCTTGTCCGTCTCCGCACCGCCCTGGGCCATCCGTTCTTCTTTGGTAGCCAGCTGGTCATAATAAAGTTCCAGCTCGCCCTGACGGCCGGAAAGCGTCTTGGCCTCCATCTCCAAATCGTCGGCAACAGCATTCTTCTGCTGTGCCGCCCTTGTTAAATCAACCGCGATTTCCTTTACCAGACCGGTACGCTTTGGGAATACCACGTCCAGAAAATCATGCGCCTTAAGGAAATGCTTAACCTGTGCCACCGAATCCCTGTGGGAGAAAATCAGCAGCGCCCTGCCCTCGGGCGCCTCGGCAAAAGGAATCACCTCCGCATTCAGCGGTGCAATCTCCTCTGTGAAAGCGGCCACCTGGGCATTTTCCATATAACCTGCAAAATAAGTGGTATTCTCCGTTGGCTTCAAATCCTCCAGACGAATATCCATATCCATCCAAGCGTTCAGCGCTGCAACCTGGGCCAGCATGGTGGCCGCCTCGTTGCGTTTGGTGGCAATCTGCTCGGACAAACTGCTTAGTTGCTTCGTCAGGTTTTCCCCCTCCTGAATTTCCTTCAAGAAGCGGTCATAAGCAACAGTGGGCTTTGCAGAAAACAGGGATTTCTTAGGGGCGTGCAAATCAACGAACTTCAACACCTCTTTCGTCTGTTGAAGTTGGTCGGAGACCTCCGCCGCTCCCTCCAGGGGTTTCTTCTCCCCTTCGGAAATCAGCATCAGGTCGCCGTGTTTTTGCAATTCCAAAAGTAGCGCATCACGGTCTTCCTTCAAGGCAAACAAGGTTGCCTTTTTCATAGGAATAAGCATACCTCAGACCATTGCCCTTTCTACAATAAATTTTACCGATTTGGGAAGGTTCTTTCTGGCTTTGGCTGCTGCGTCCTTGTCCGCCTGTCCCCGCTCTGCCACCATAATGGCGGCCTTCCGCTGGGCTTCGGACTGCGCTTGGGCGACAGTGGCCTTGGCCTCTTCCCTTGCGGCGTAGATCAACTCTGCTCCTTTGGCATTGGCTGCTTCCTCAGCATCCCGCAACAAAGAACGGGCCTGCAACTGGGCATTCTTCCTTGTCGTCACTGCTGCCGCTTCAGCTGCCTTAATGTCATCAAGCATTGACAATTCTTTTCACCACCTTTACTAAAAATTTTATAAAGAGAGTGGTCACAACAATATCCCACTCAGATATACGTGGATATTATACATCTTACTTAAAATAATTACAATAGTTACTTGCCATAAAATATGAGGATTCAGGATTGATGGATGACGGATGAGGTTTCAGACTTTAAGCTTTTAACTTTTATTCTCCTTTGGGAGTGCGGCTGGTTCTTGCAATCAGCCGCTGTTTTTGCTATAATTTTTACGTAATATGGGTTGTGTAATTTGTAAAGAGTTTAGTAACAAAAGGAGGTATTTATTATGGATAAGAAATCAACAAAAGCATTATTTGCCAGTGCGGTGCTGACGACAGTGTTGGCCGGGGGATTGACTTCTGTACAGGCGGCTGAAAAAGGCTTTGCCAATGGCACTTTGAGTTACAGCGGTTATAACAAACTGCATGATTATCTGGTGGAATTGACTTTGACGGATTATAACTATAAGGACTATGTGAAAGCCAGAAAAGGGTCGGCGTACGGTATTGACGGCGGTGCTCCGGCTTGTTCGGCGGTATGCAATGACAGGTATTTTGGGAGAAACACTGACCTTACTTATGATGATTCCGTACTGGCGGTAACCCGGACTCCGGCGGGTAAGGGCAGATTTGCCAGTATCAGTGTGGGCTTCCTTCGTTCTGACATCAAGGATATTACGCAAAAGCTGAATGCATTAAGTTATACTGTACTTGACGGTATCAATGAAAACGGGGTGGCGGTGAATTGCAATATGTATGACCAGCCGAACACTGACCCCCATGGGGGCTATATCAAACCGGAGGGTACAAACCCCGGCAAACCGACCCTGTCTTTGCCCGCAGTGGTAAGGTATGTGCTGGATAATGCCAAATCCGCAGAGCAGATTGTAAAGGTATTGCAAAACGATGTGAATATCGTTTGCAATGATACGGCGGAATTCAAGGATTTCTTCGGGTTGCATTTTATGATTGCAGACAAAAATGACCATTTTATTGTGGAATTTGTCGGTAATAAAGCGGTGGTTTCCAAAGATACAGTTATGACCAACTTTTTTAACACTTTGCATGACAAGGCATTGGCGGAGGGGCACAAGGATACTGATGGCAATGGTGTAGAAACTTTTGTCAAGGACGGAGCGGACGCCAATTATCGTCAGCTTTATCCCATGGGGGTTGAACGGTACAAGATTTTAAAGCAGCATTATGACGAAGGAAAAATCAGTATGCAAAAAATGGCAGAGCTGATGCAAAGGGTGAAATACAGTCAGATGTACTATACGGACGGAAGTGACGAAAATAGAGAAAACTATTTTTACTCAGAAGATGCTACGCCTGCCATGGGGCCGGCACCGGCAAAAACCATAAAACAAATTTATGATGACAAAGTTGGACATTATAATGCAACGAAGGCGAAAAATGATGGGATGTGGAAAGGCCGGACTTGGAAGGATTTACGTGGCCGTTCCGAGTATGGTCTCTGGCAGACGATGAACACTTCGGTTTATGATTTGAACGAATTGAAACTTTTGCTCTACGTCCAGGAAGAATACGACCATCCTTACAAATTTTCCCTTCATTGACAGCTATATATTACACATTGTATGCTACATACAAAAAAATCCCTTCGCTTGGAAGCGGGGGGATTTTTTGTTGGTTTTGTGAAAATGGGAAAGTTCCGTTACGTAACATTTTCCAAATGTTACGTAACGGAAAAATCGTTTTTTTACGTTGTAAACTTTTTTCTTGAGAGATAAACTGTACCCCATGTCAAGGACAATTTTTACTTTTTGGTTCCCGTTTTTTGG
>JAKSOM010000098.1 GCA_024405585.1 Acidaminococcaceae bacterium
ATTCGGCTGAATGTGAATAAGGAAAATATTGAGGACTTGTTGGTTTTGGCAAAGCAGCTGGACAAGCGTTATCGGGGCAGTAAATATGTTTCATGGTATGTGTCACCCTTGATAGGTACGGAGGCGGATTATGCCACGGACGAAGAACTGATGAGAATGATGGAACGGTTTGCAAAACTTAATTCACGGCAGATGCAGGTCAAGAAGATGCAGAACCTGCCCCGGTTGGAGTATTGTATGGCGGGAATAGCCGGGGAATATTGTTTTGACGTGAACGGGGAGATTAAAACCTGTTGGGAGGATTTTACTTTCAGCGGCAATGCCATCGGTAATATCCGGGATTTTGACCCCAAAACGGATAAGCGGATTGAACAGTCCCAACTGCCGCCTGAGTGTGAAAAATGTATATGGCTGCCCCCCTGCGGCGGAGGATGTAAAGCACGCAGGAGCAAGGGTAATTATCCCCATCAGTTTGAGCGGCTGTGAATGATTTTGCAATTGAGAAAGATGATAAAATAAGCAACAAAAAAGCAACGGTCAGCCGTTGCTTTTTTATTGCTTATTTTTCTTTTGACCAATTGTACCACTGTTGCGTATAGCGTCTTTTTGGGAATGTTCCCACAATTTTTTCCTGCATTTTCAAGGCCATAGTGTTGGTTGTGTGAACGTAATATCTGCAAGTGTGACCCTCCAAACCTTTGTTTGGAAAGAAGTTGAGAACTGCCCAATATATTATGGAAGCATAGCCGTGGCCCAGCCAGTCCCGGGCTGTGTCAATTATCGCAAAAGTGTAACAGTTGGGAAGGGGTTGGCTGAAAATGTTGAAGGCGATGGGCAGGTCTTTGTGTAACAAAATATAACTGGCCTCCTTGCACAGATGGATTTTATCGTTAAATAAACTTTCCGGGTTGAGCGTACTTTGGAAAGCATTTTTTTTGGCATTTTTGATATAGTCCAACTGTTCCGGTGTGGCCTGGTTAAAATTGATGAGCCGCAAGTCCTTACGCAGAAAGCGGTTGGCACAGCGGGTGATTTTTTGTCCAGTGGGGGTTTGGTCCCAGCCGATAAGATTGTCGCACTGGATGGAAAAAGAAAAAAATGTTGAAGAGGGATGAAACCCTGCTTTGATGAACAGTGCCGGGATTATTTCGTGTTCTGCCTTTTCAGTGATTGAGAAGCAGGTGAGATGGGGATAGGTTTCCTGCAATTTTTGAATCAGTTCCAGCGCATAGCCCTGCCGTCTGAATTGGGGCCGGGTGTAGAGACGGACAATCCGTTGGTATTTGTTATAGGGCAGGGTAAGGGCTAAGGTCAGAATTTCATTGCCATCTTTCAAAGCAAAAACAGTGCCACCATTCTGATAAAGTTTGGTGCCACTGTTCAGCAGGTACTGGTCATCAAAACTGACGGCAGTCAGAAAAAAATCAAGTGCGTCAAGTTTGATGAGGGTACACATATTTGCAACTCATCAGTCGCAGTGACCTTGACAGTAGCGTTCATGGCAATAAGAGTAATCACTGTCACAGCCCTTGGAACCTGCTCCACCGTTAGCTTTACCATCAAGATCTCCGCCCACCATCATATCCATTTCCTCATCGGTCAGTGCTTCGCCGTGGGTGGCAGAAAAAATTCTGTTTGCCTGTTCGTCAGAAAGGGTAATACCTCTCGTTTTTGCCAAAGTAATAATTTCCTTGGCATCCTTGCAGTTCTCCAGGGCAGCAAGAACCTCTTTGTTTAAACTGAATTCAGACATTTTAAGTTGCTCCTTTCAAAAAATCTTAATTTTTTATTGAACTCAGGCGTTTACTCCCAAGCCGTTTTGTGTAATTATATCAAATCGCTGTTGTAAAATCAAGGGGTAGTGCGTCGGTATTAAAAAAAAAGTAACGCATACTTTTACAAAATAAAAAAAATGTGGTAAGATATAAAAAAATCCCATTGTGCGGAGAAGAAGATGAAAAAGGTTCTTGTTGGTACCATAGCCCTGGTAGTAGTGATTGTTATCGCTATTTTGGGTTATGGCTTCTATCTGAATTACAGCAACGAAAAGAATATAGCGTTAAGTATTGCTCATCAGAAGAGGGTCTATATTGCGGTGCATTGCCGGACGGAGGAGATTTTCAACCGTTGGGTGCGGTGGCCGGTGAAATTTTATTCCACCAAACGGGCGGATGTGGTCAGCCGTAATGCGGGGATTTTGAGCAGGATTTATGTGGAACCGGGGCAGAAGGTGAAGGAAGGCCGGTTGTTGGCCACGGTGACCAGTGAGGAGATAGATTCCAAACTGACGGAGTTGGCAGCGGAGATTGCCCGGGTCAGGACTATGCGGGATAAGTATAAGGTGACTTATGAGCGGTATGGCAAGTTGAAAGATTTGGGTGCGGTGACGCTGGAGCAGTATGATATGGCGAAGGCGGAGTATTTTGGTGCGGTGGAGGAAGTGAAGGCCATGACCGCCCAACGGGAACAGTACGAGCTGATGCGGGAACGTTTGTCGCTGAAGGCCCCCTTTGACGGTGAAGTGAAGTTCATTTACAAGAAGGAAAACAGTTATCTGACACAGGGTACGCCGGTGATGATGGTGGGTGATTTTTCCACATTGTATTTTTATGATGACAACGTCTCCGATGAAGATATTATGCAATTGTCGCCCCTTGAGCAGGATTTTGAGTTACAGATTGAGAGCAAGGAATTGCAAAAAGTTTATAAGGACAAGTTTTCACCGGGAAGCAGCAATTATGCAACCTTGGGAAAAGACCTTTACTATGGTGATAAGAAGTACCGGGCCTACAAAGTCAGGGTTGTCAAAGTGGAGCCGCCTGTGGACCAGAAGGCGGACAGGCGGTCGATGATTTATGCGGTTGACAACAGTTCCGGAGATTTGGAGCCCAAAATTTATCACGATGTTATACTCTGCGGCACAACGGTTATGAAGAGTATTGTGGTGCCTTTTTCGGCGGTGGGGGACAATATGACGGCTGTCATGGTGCTTAGCAAGGATGGTGTGATAGAGAAAAGGCCGGTAAAAGTGGGGCCGTCCCAGGAGGGTGAAGATATGAATGCGGCAATAAAGGTGGCTATTCTTGAGGGGCTGCAAGAAAATGAGCTTGTGTTGTATGATTTTGATGCCTTTTTGGCGGGAAAGAAGAATGTGGAGTTTACAGTTAGGGAGTGGTGAGGTTGGCAAGGAAGATTTTTTCTGAGGAAGTACTAAAGAAGATGCATTCCTCCGAACAATTGGACAGTATGTTGAATGTCACCAGTTCTTTCAGCTGGGCGGCTTTGGCGGCGTTGGGTATGATTGTTTTGTCCGTTGTTATATGGTCCTGTTTCGGAGCCCTGATTACCAAGGTGGAAGGCCTGGGGATGCTGACGGATGCCAAGGGGATAACAAGGGTTATCAGCCCGAATGCGGGTTGGGTGTCGGCAGTGCGTGTTGAACCGGGCAAAAAGGTTGGCGAAAATGAGCTTTTGGCGGTTATTAATTCCCCGGAATATTTGATAAACGAACAGCAGATTAAGGGCAGGTTTGAGGAAACCCAGAGCGAGCTGGATGTAAAAAATCAAATTTCCAGTTACAGTACAAATGAGATATCACAAATGGTTGCAGGGAATATTTTTTCTACCGGTGTGGGGGTGGTGGATGAGCTCAATGTCAAGGTGGGTGATTTTGTTCAGTCGGGCAGTTTGGTTTGCACGATTATCAATAACACCACTAATATCGGCGTAAAGGGTGTTTTCTATGTTCCCGCATTGCAGGGGAAGAAGATTAAGGAAGGGATGACAATTCAGGTTACGCCCAGCGGATTTGAGAAGGAGGATGACGGTGAGTTGCTGGGGATAGTGCGGAGTGTTTCCCGCTATCCCGTATCCGCAGAAGCCATCCGTTCCAAGTTGGGCAATGATGTGCTGACCCAGGCGGTTCTGACGAAGTTTGAAAATGCTGTGGTGGCGGTGAATTTTGATTTGATTAAAGACGAGGGGAATGCCAGCGGTTATTTGTGGACAGTGAAACGTGACAATCAGAAAGTGCCTACTTCGGGCAGTATGGTGGAAGGTTTTGTGGTGACCGGCCGCAAGCCGCCCATTGAAAAGGTGTTTTATAAGATTTCTAATTGGCTGAGGACGAGATGAGGGCAAACCCTCGCCCGCCCATAAAGGGGCGGGGGACCGCTTGCGGTGGTGGGGTGAGCAATTAGGCAG
>JAKSOM010000099.1 GCA_024405585.1 Acidaminococcaceae bacterium
TGAAGAAAGTTTTGAATTCAGACTAACTTTGAAAGTTGATTTTTCTTTTGTTGACGGATTTACAACGAAGATTACCGAGTTGTATGGTACGGTGACAAATTTGGTAGTTGAGACACGGCAGGAAAAACAGGACGCCAAGAAAGATGTGAGCAAGAAGGATAGTGTTGCAGTTCCGGACCAAAAGCCCAATGGAAATAATGATGGCAAAGCCAAAGAAAAAGCTATTGCTGTCTCCAAATCTGTGACTAAGAAGGCGGAGGTGAAGGTGGACAAGAACGCCATTGCACCACGTTATGACAAGGTAGTGGTGGAGATGACGGCCAGCGGGCAATGTTGGATTGATGTTTTTGCTGATGGGAAGGCCATTTATAGCGGCATGATGACTAAGGGCCGTTATAAGATTTTTGAGGCCAATAGACGTGTTACGGTTCGTTATGGAAATATCGGGGTGATGCAGGTCATTGTGAACGGCAAACCCGTCAATATGCGGGGAGAAGCGGGTGTGACTACTCGTCACTATCCTAAGTAATTTATGGATACTGCGTTTATCCCAATTACGCCCGAGGAGATAATCGCCAAAGGTTGGGGGAGCATTGATTTTTTATTTGTCAGCGGTGATGCTTACGTGGATCATCCGTCTTTTGCTCCTGCCATCATTTGCAGGATTTTGGAAGCACGGGGATATAAGGTTGCCATTTTGTCCCAGCCGGATTGGCATAAAGTTGAAGATTTTGCGGTTTTGGGCAAGCCAAACTATGGGGTTTTGGTTTGTGGTGGCAATTTGGATTCTATGCTTTGTCATTATACTGCGGCCAAGAAATCACGCAAAGATGATAAATACACTCCGGGTGGGGTTATAGGCAGGCGTCCCGACCATGCGACGGTGGTATATGCCAAAGCTATCAGGAAGTTGTGGCCGAATATGCCGGTGGTCATAGGTGGTATAGAGGCCAGTTTGAGGCGCTTGGTGCACTATGATTATTGGGAAAATAGATTGTTTCCCTCTATCTTGGAAGACAGCGATGCGGATTTGCTGATTTATGGTATGGGTGAAAAGCAAATCATGGAGGTTGCTGATTATTTGGCCGGTGGTGCGGGAATGGATGATATGCATTATATTCCAGGTACGGCTTATGCTGTTGACAAGGAACGTTATGTGGCCATAGATGGGGCTGTGGAGTTGCCGTCCTATGCTGAGATTGTCAAGGATAGGGTGAAGTTTGCCAAGGCTTTCAAGGAACATTATGGTGAGTTGGACCCCATTCGCGGCAGGATTGTGGTGCAGAGGGGCATCAAAAAAGTAGTTGTACAAAATCCTCCGGCCTTGCCACTGACAACGGCAGAGATGGATTGGGTTTACGATTTGCCTTATTGCCGTTCCTGCCATCCGTCCTATCGTACTTTGGGCGGAGTGAAGGCGTTGGAAGAGGTGCAGTTCAGTATTATTAGCAGCAGGGGCTGCTTTGGCAGTTGTTCCTTTTGTGCTATTCATGCCCATCAAGGGAGGATTATCCAGAATCGCAGTCATGCTTCCATTTTGCGTGAGGCAAAATTATTGACAGCTGTGCCCGGATTCAAGGGCTATATTCATGATGTGGGGGGGCCTACTGCTAATTTCAGGCATCCTGCCTGTGCCAAGCAGTTGAAGGTGGGCACCTGTAGGGACAGGCAGTGCCTGTTTCCCGTACCCTGTCCTAACTTGGATGCGGACCACAGCGATTATTTGCAACTGCTCAGGGAAGTACGTGCAATTCCCGGCATTAAGAAAGTGTTTGTGCGTAGCGGCATCCGTTATGATTATCTTTTGCGTGACAAGGACGGGGCTTTTTTGCAGGAACTTTGCAAGTACCATGTCAGCGGGCAGTTGAAAATTGCTCCGGAGCATGTTTCTGACAGGGTACTGAAGTATATGGGTAAACCCGGTAAAAATGTTTATCTTGAGTTTATGCGGAAATTTGCTGATACCAATAGGCGGATGGGATTGCCCCAATATTTGGTACCATATTTTATCAGCAGTCATCCTGGTTGCAAACTTCAGGATGCGATTGAGCTGGCGGAGTTTTTGCGGGATATTTGGCACCAGCCACAACAGGTGCAGGATTTTATACCTACGCCGGGCAGCGCTTCCACTGCTATGTATTACAGCGGTGTGGATTTGGACACATTGAAGCCGTTGTATGTTGCTCGTTCACCCCGTGACAAGGCTATGCAGAGAGCGTTGATGCAATATAAAAATCCTCGCAATTATGCTTTAGTGGTGCAAGCCTTGAGGCAGGCGGGGAGAATGGATTTGGTGGGAAAAGGACGCAGGTGTCTGGTCAAATAAAATGCGGGATGTTTTAGCGGTATTGTTGACGGCTTTGGCGTTACTTGTCTCCGGTTGTCAGCAGGATACTTTTCAATTAACTGAATCACATCGGGAATTGGTTATCTATTCTGATTTAAATTCTAGTTTTATCCAGGCCTTGACGGAAGGGTTCAGCAGGGAGCGGAATATCGGCTTGAGAATTATGAATTTGGACCAGCTGGATGGCTCAAAACAACATGCGGATATTGTTCTCACAAGCCATATCATTCTGAATCAGTTGGCTGAGGCCGGTTCCTTTGAAGTTTTGAATCTGCCTGCTTTGGATTATATTTACGACGGGTATAAGGATAGTCATGGTTATTGGGCCGGGGTGTTCTATGATTCTTTGACTATAGTTGTGAACAAGGAGTTTTCCAGGAAGCACGGACAGGTTAATATTTCCGGGTGGCAGGATTTGCTGAAATTGCCAAAATGCCGGATTGTGGTAGAACATTTTGATAATTCTGATTTGCAGAGACAAATTCTGGCGGCTTTTGCATCAAAGATGGGAGAGCGGGAAGTTATAGATTATTTTTCTTCTTTGCGGAATAAGGTTGTGAAATACTCTAAATTTTCTTTCACTCCTCTAAGAATGCTGGTGGCCGGTGATGCGGATATTGCCGTTACATTGAAAAGCTATGCCTATGGGTTTGCTGAGGATGATTTCCCCGCTTATTTGGTAGAGCCCAAGGAGGGTACTCCTGCCGTAATTTACGGGGCGGCAATTTATAAAGGGTCGGATTCTTTGGATGAAGCCAAGGATTTTGTCCAGTGGCTTTTGAGTTCCCCCAGTGCGAGGAAAATTTCTTTGAGAGAGGAAACAGGGTTTAACTTTATTATGCCGAAGGGGATTCCCGGGCCGGTTGTCAATTCTAAAAAACTTTGGTTCAATACCGTGTTTTTGGAACAGAAACGTTTGAATGGTTTGGTCAACAAGTGGTATGAAAAAGTTAGATTTAAGGGATTGTTCTGAGAATGAAGATTAGTTTTATCAGTTTGGGCTGTCCGAAAAATTTGGTGGATTCCGAGGTTATCCTTGGCTTGTTGAAAGAAAATGGTTTTGATATTACAGAGGATACTGTCAGGGCGGAAATAATCGTTATCAATACTTGCGGTTTCATTGAGAGTGCTAAGGAAGAATCCATTCGGGTTATTCTTGAGACGGCGGAATTGAAGAAAACAGGAGTGTTGAGGTACTTGGTGGTGGCCGGTTGTCTGGCACAACGCTATAGTGAGGATTTGTTCCGGGATTTGCCGGAGGTTGATGGCATTATCGGTACGGATTGCTTTACGGATATTATACCTTTCCTCCAGGAAATTACTGCGGGAAAACGGCTGATTCATTTGCAACGGGATTTGCCCCTGCCGACGGAGAATAAGCGGGTTTTGACCACTCCAGGCCATTATGCTTATTTGAAAATTGCGGAAGGTTGCTCTAACTGTTGTTCCTTCTGCTCCATACCTTTGATTCGGGGGCCCTATGTTTCACGGTCTTATGCTGATGTTATGGCGGAAGCCAGGGATTTGGTGGATAGGGGCGTTAAAGAAATTATCCTGATAGCCCAGGACACCACCCAATATGGATATGATTTGGAAGGGAAGTTTTTGTTGCCCAAGTTGCTCCGTGAATTGAATGATTTGCCAGGGCTGCGCTGGCTCAGGGTGATGTATATGTATCCAAACAATTTTTCGGATGAATTGATTGAGTGTTTTGCTACACTGCCCAAACTCTTGAAATATATAGATATTCCTCTGCAGCATGCCAGCGAAAGATTGTTGCAGGATATGAACCGGCATGCATCCTACAAAGATGTTTGCACTTTGTTGGATAAATTGAGGG